>JAPSGM010000252.1 GCA_031177555.1 Chloroflexota bacterium | reverse complement strand
GGGATCGTGATCGTCCTGATGGCGTTGATCTTCACCGGGCCCGATGGCCTCCTGGCCGATACTTTCGGCTCGCCCAGCCCGACCGTGCAGCCATCCCTGCGGGCCGTGGGGAGCGTCGAGCCGTCGGTCGAAGCGAAGTCGACCCCGACCGCGCAGCCGTCGTCGCCGGAGCCGGAGGGCACGCCCAAGCCGACGGCGACACCCGCGCCGGAGTACGGACCGCTGGAGATGGTGTATCTGGGGCGGCCATCGGCCCTGGCGCCGATCCAATTGCTCCGGCGCGACTTCTCGCGGCGTCGCGACCCGAACGTCATGGCCCAGACCGATGTCGGGGTGAGCAGGTACGCCTGGTCGCCGGACGGCCGCTACGGGGCCGCGATCATCGGTGAGCGCCTGGTCGCCATCGAGCGGGGACGCGCGGCCCGGGCGCTGGCCGATGGGATCAGCGCGGTGACCTTCAGCCTCGACTCGGAGACGGTGTACGTCGTCCGCATCCGCGGCAGCGCCAACGACGAGGCGGAGGTGCTGGAGGTTGCGTTCCGCCGCGGCAACGAGCGCAGGCTGGCCGTCGTGCGCTACGCGCGGCCGGCGGTCGCGCCGGACCCGCCGTTGCGCGAGGCGCAGTTCATCGATGACGGCGGTCAGGTACGTCTCTATCCCCTGGCCGATGGCGACCTGCTCCTCTGGATCCTCGGGGCGCCGGAGACCTACCGCATCGACGCGGGCGACGGCTCGGTCTCCGAGGCCCGGCGCCAGCCGGTGCTGTGGTCGCCGGACGGCACGCGGCGCATCGACCTTCGCGAGAACCCGAACGGCACCACGGACCTGGTCCTTCGCGACTCGGACGGCGACTCGGTGGCGGTCACGCAGGTGGCGGGCCTGGTCAGCCACGTTCGCTGGGTCTCCAGCAGCAACGAGATCGTGTTCACGCTCGGCAGCCAGAGCAGCGCCGGCGGCGTGCGCCAGGATCTCTACGTCTGGGACCTGCGCGACGGCCGGGACCCGATGCCGCTCACCTCGGACGGCGTCTCGTTCGGCGCCGAGTGGCTGGGCAGCGCCCCCAACTGGCTCCCCTGACGCGCCTGTCGTAAGGTCAGGGCGTGAGGCCGATGCAGGAGATCGTCAACCCCATCGCGGTGGAGCTCGACGAGACCGCGCAGGTGATGCGCATCCGCTGGGATGACGGCCACCTGGGCGAGTGGGGCTGGATGGCGCTCCGCCGTGCCTGTCCCTGCGCGCTGTGCGCCGGCGAGGGCAACCTGCCAGGGGTGGTGACCCTGGAGACGATCTTCACGCCGCAGCAGATGACGGTCGAGCGGGTGAAGTGGATCGGCCGCTACGCCCTGGCCCCCATCTGGGCCGATGGGCACGACACCGGCCTGTTCACCTACCAGCGCCTGCGCGAGCTGTGCCAGTGCGAGGAGCATCGGGCCGCGGCGGAGCCGGCCGGGTGAGCTGGGACGGCTTCTCGCTGGCGCTCGGCGGGGGTGGTGGCCGAGGCTGGGCGCACATCGGGGTCGTGCGCGCGCTGGACGATGCGGGCCTGAAGCCGGGCCTGATCGTTGGCACCAGCATGGGCGCCATCATCGGGACCGGGCTGGCGGCCGGCTACACGCCCGACGCCATGGAGCGCATCGCGCGCCGCACTCCCGTGTACCGGCTCGTGGGACGCAGGGCACGGCTGGCGCTGTTCGACCCACGGCCGGTGGTCGAGCGGCTGGCCCTCGAGCTGGGGGACCCGCTCATCGAGGAGCTGCCGCTGCCGCTGGCCATCACGACCTACGACCTGGCCGCCGGCAGGTGCGTGGCCGTCACCCGCGGTCGGGTGGCCGAGGCCGTGGAGCGGGCCATCGCCGTGCCGCTCTTCTTCCCCCCCTGCGCCGATGGCGAGCACCTGTGGTGCGACGCCGGGCTGTGGGAGTCGGTGCCGGTCAGCGTGGCGCGGGCGCTGGCACCCGGGCGGCCGGTCATCGGCGCGTGGGCCGATACGCCCAAGCCCGGCTTCTTCACGTTGCCGCCGATCGCCCTGGCGCTGCGCCGGCTGTCCCTGCGGCTTGGCGCGGCCGGCTCGCCGCAGGCGCGCCTGACCGCTCGCCGCTACCTGGCCATGCTCTCGTCGCGCATGGCCGAGCCGGTGGTCGCCGACGAGCCGGAGCTGCTGATCCGGCCACGGCTGGGCATGATGCCGGCCTGGCACTTCTCGCGAGTCGGCGAGATGAGCCGCCGCGGGTACCGCGATGCCCGGATCGCGCTGGAGGCGGCCGGCCTGTGGTCCGTCCGGCCTGGCAAGGAGCGCGGGGACGCGAGTGCTGCGGCCTGACCCCGCGTCGGGGCGCAGCGGCCTGCCCGGCGTGCTGCTGGTCCACGCCCATCCGGACGACGAGTCGTTCGCGACCGGCGGGCTCATCGCCCGGTCGGTGGCGGAGGGGCATCGGGTCGACCTGGTCACGTGCACCGGCGGGGAGGAGGGCGAGATCCACGACCCCACCCTCGACTTCGACGAGGCCTTCCCGCGGCTGCGGGACATCCGCGCGGCCGAGCTGCGCTGCTCGCTGGACGCGCTCCGTGGCCCGTACCCCGGTGAGCTGCAGCTGCATCTCCTCGGCTACCGCGACTCGGGAATGATGGGCACGCCGTCGAACGAGCACCCGGAATCGTTCTGGAAGTCGGACCTGGCCGAGGCCACCGCGCGGCTGGTGGCCGTCGTGCGCGCGACGCGCCCGGCGGTGATGGTCACCTACGACCCGAACGGCAACTACGGCCACCCCGACCACATCAACGCCCACCGCATCGCGGCCGCCGCCTGGGACGCCGCCGCCGATCCATCCCGCTATCCCGATGCCGGCGAACCCCACGAGGTCGCCAAGTTCTATGAGATCGCCTTCAATCGCGACCGGTGGTTCGCGCTCATGGGCGACATGAGCGAGCGCGGCATCCCGCTCCCGTGGGACTTCGGGACCGATGAGGCCGCGGGCGGCGACTCCACATCGCCGGCCCCCGAGGAGGCGTCCGAGTTCGGCGTCGCGCAGGCCGAGATCACGACCACCGTCGACGTCAGCGGCCAGGCCCTCGCCAAGCGGGCCTCGATGGACTGCCACAAGACCCAGCGCCAGGACATGGGCTGGCTCCTGGACATGCCGGACGACCTGGCGGCGCGCGCCATCTCCCCGGAGCACTTCATGCTCACCCGATGGCGCGGCCATGACATCGGTCCGGAGCTGCGCGAGTCCTGGATCTTCGAAGGCCTCTAGCCGGTCGCGCCTGTGCGCTCGCCTTCCTTTTCGCAGGCAGCATGATTCGCGGAAGCAGGCCCAGCTCGGGACCGCCCA
>JAPSGM010000251.1 GCA_031177555.1 Chloroflexota bacterium | reverse complement strand
GCCTCGATCGGCGCGCACGGCGTCCTCCAGCCGATCATCGTCCGCGACGCGGCGGACGGCGGCTATGAGCTGATCGCCGGTGAGCGGCGCCTGCGTGCCGCACGGGCCGCCGGCCTGACCGAGATCCCGGTCGTCGTGCGGGAATCCACGACGAACGAGCTCCTCGAGCTGGCGCTTGTCGAGAACGTGCAGCGGTCCGATCTCAATCCCATCGAGGAGGCCACGGCGTACCGCGAGCTGATCGACCGCTTCGGACTGTCTCACGAGGCGGTCGCCCGGCAGATCGGGAAGAGCCGCGTCGCGGTCAGCAATGCCCTGCGGCTGCTGGACCTCGCCGCCGAGACGCGCCAGGCGATCGTCGACGGCCGCATCAGCGAGGGGCATGGCCGCGCCCTGGCGGCACTGACCATTCCGGAGCTGCAGCGCGCCGTGCTGCAGGTCGTGCTGGAGCGACACCTCTCCGTGCGCCAGACCGAAGAGCTGGTGCGCCGCAAGCGCGAGCTGGGCCAGCAACGCACGCGGCAACCCCTGAGCGAGGACCTCGCCGACCTGGAGGCACAGCTGCGCGGCGTCCTGGCCACCAAGGTCGGCATCGTCCGCACCCGGCGCGGCGGCCGGCTGGTGATCGACTTCTACAGCGACGAGGAGCTCGACCGCCTGTACTCCATCATCACCCGCGGAGCGGCGAACGGCGGCGCCGATGCGACCGCCGATGCGACCGCCGATGCGACCCGCGTCCCCGCCGAGCCGGCAGCCATCGAGATCCACAGCCGGGAGACGTCCGCATGACCGTCCAGCCCGCGCGCCGGCAGCGGCGCACCAAGGCGGCCGGATCGGACTACACCGCCGCCAACATCCAGGTCCTGGAGGGGCTCCAGGCGGTCCGCAAGCGCCCCGGCATGTACATCGGCTCCACCGATGCGCGTGGCCTGCACCAGCTGGTCTGGGAGCTCGTGGACAACAGCATCGACGAGGCGATGGCGAACGTCGCCACGCGCATGGAGGTGACGATCCACGCCGACGGCAGCGTCGAGGTGGTGGACGACGGCCGCGGCATCCCGGTCGGCAAGCACGCGAGCGGCAAGGACGCCCTGGAGGTGGTGCACACCGTGCTCCACGCCGGCGGGAAGTTCGGAGGCGGCGGCTACAAGGTCTCCGGTGGGCTGCACGGCGTGGGCGTCAGCGTCGTCAACGCGCTGTCCACCCACCTGCGGGTTGAGGTGCTGCGTGAGGGCAAGCGCTGGCTGCAGGAGTACACCGATGGCGGCAAGCCGACCGGCAAGGTGCGCCAGTCCGGCGGACGCGCCGAGGCGAACCGTGGCCTGGACCCGACGTGGGATCGCCGGAGCGGCACGCGCACGATCTTCAGGCCGGACCCGACGGTATTCGAGACGCTCGACTACAGCTGGGAGACGCTGACCACCCGCCTGCGCGAGTCGGCCTACCTCAACAAGGGGCTGTGGATCCGGCTCGTGGACCACCGCGCCGACCGCGAGAAGATCTTCTACTTCGAGGGCGGGGTGACGAGCTTCGTGCGCCACCTCAACCGGCGGCGCGACGTGCTGAACGCGCGCCCGATCCACGTCGAGCGCCTGGTCGACACGACCAGCGTCGAGGTGGCGCTCCAGTACAACGACGGGTTCGCCGAGACGGTGCTGGCCTTCGCCAACAACATCCACACCGTGGACGGCGGCACGCACGTGACCGGCTTCCGGGCCGCCCTTACCGGATCGCTCAACGACTGGGCGCGCAAGGCCGGCGTACTCTCCGAGCGCGACACGAACCTGACCGGTGACGACGTGCGCGAGGGCCTCACCGCCGTCATCAGCGTCAAGCTCACCGACCCGCAGTTCGAGGGCCAGACCAAGGCCAAGCTGGGCAACGCCGACGTCAAGGGCGCGGTCCAGCAGGTCGTGGCGGACGGGATCATCCAGCACCTCGAGGAGAACCCGGCCGATGGGCGCCGCATCATCGAGAAGAGCCTGACCGCGGCGCGCGCCCGCGAGGCGGCCCGCAAGGCCCGGGACCTCGTCATCCGCAAGGGCGCCCTGGACGGCATGGCCCTGCCCGGCAAGCTGGCGGACTGCCAGGAGCGCGACCCGGCGCGCAGCGAGCTGTACATCGTGGAGGGCGACTCGGCAGGGGGCTCGGCGAAGCAAGGCCGCGATCGCCGCTTCCAGGCGGTGCTGCCGCTGCGCGGGAAGCTGCTGAACGTCGAGAAGGCGCGCCTCGACCGCGTGCTGTCGAGCGAGAACATCCGGCCGCTGATCATCGCTCTGGGCGCGGGCATCGGCGACCAGTTCGACATCGGCAAGCTTCGCTACCACCGCATCTGCCTGCTCTCCGACGCCGATGTCGACGGGGCGCACATCAGCACCCTGCTGCTCACATTCTTCTACCGGCACATGCCCGAGGTCATCGAGAGCGGCTACCTGTACATCTGCCAGCCGCCGCTGTTCCGGGTGAGCACCGGCAAGGTGACGCGCTACGCCAAGGACGACAAGGAGCGAGACCAGGCGGTCAAGGAGCTTTCACGGGAGGGCAAGACCAAGAACGTCAGCGTCCAGCGCTTCAAGGGCCTCGGCGAGATGAATGCCGAACAGCTGTGGGAGACCACCATGAACCCGGACACGCGGACGCTGCTCCAGGTCTCGGTGGGAGACGCAGCCGAAACCGACGAGGTCTTCAGCACACTGATGGGCGAGCGCGTCGAGCCGCGGCGGGACTTCATCCGCGGCGAGGCCCGCAAGGTCCGCAACCTGGACTTCTAGACGCAGCAGCGGGGCCAGAGAAACCGATGCCAAGCCGACACGTGGCCGACATTCGCCAGGTCGCCTCCAAGACCGGCCGCTCGCTGGACGAGTGGTGCGAGCTGCTCGAGGCCAACGGGATCGGTGAGCGCCGGGAGGCGGTCAACTTCCTGCGCGACGGGTACGCGGTCAGCCACGCCTTTGCGCTGGCCATCGCGGACCAGTGCCTGCGCCGCGCCGGCGCGGACGACTTCGAGGACCGCTGGGCCGATGACGACGTGGAGGAGGATGCGCCGTGGTGACCGATGCGCGGCGCATCGGCGACAGCCGCTCGATCGTCGATCGGGATGGCCGGCGCTACGCGTTCGCCGACCACCGGTGCTTCGCGTGCGGTGACGTCAACCCGATTGGGATGAGGCTGCACATCGAGCTGGGCGACGGCTGGGCGGCGACCACCTGGGAGCCTGGCCTCGACTACGTCGGCTGGGAGGACAAGGTGCATGGCGGCCTCCTGGCCACCCTGCTGGACGAGGTGATGGCCTGGGCCCCGTCGAGCTATGACTCGTGGGCGGTCACGGCCGA
>JAPSGM010000250.1 GCA_031177555.1 Chloroflexota bacterium | reverse complement strand
TCGTCCGGCCTCACCTCGCTGCGGCTGCCGTGGTAGGCGCCTGAGCCGATGACAGATCCGCTCAACGACCTGTTCACGCTCCTGCCGGAGCTGATCCTGGTCGCCGCCGCGCTGGTGGTCATCACCGTCGACCTGTTCCTGCCGCGCGGGGCGAAGTGGACGCTCACCCCGCTCGCCGTGTTCGGGATGCTGCTGGCGGGGATCGGCTGCGCGCTCGTCTGGGGCGTCAACGACACCGTCTTCGCCGGCTTCTACGTGGTGGACGACCTGTCGGTGTTCCTGAAGGTCGCCACCCTGGTGATCGGCGTGCTGGCGGCCCTGTTCGCGCCGTCGTACCTCGTGAGCCGGCGCCTGCCGCTGGGCGAGTTCAACGCCATCCTGCTGTTCAGCCTGACCGGCATGTTCGTGCTGGCCAGCAGCTCGGACCTGGTCACGATGTTCCTGGGGCTGGAGCTGATGGTCATGCCGGCCTACCTGCTGACCGGCTTCCACAAGACCGACCGCTACAGCAACGAGGGCGGGCTGAAGTACTTCCTGCTCGGCTCGTTCGCCAGCGCGATCCTGCTCTTCGGCATCAGCTGGACCTACGGCCTGACCGGCACGACGCGGGTCGCGGAGATCGGGGCGGGCCTGACGGGGAGCACGGCCGGCATCGTGGCGCTGGCCATGCTGACGGTGGGCGCCACGTTCAAGGTGGCCGCGGTGCCGTTCCACTACTGGACGCCCGACGCCTACCAGGGCGCGCCGACGCCGCTGACCGGCTTCCTCTCGGTGGGGCCCAAGCTCGGCGCCTTCGCGCTGCTGGTGCGGCTATTCGTGGAGGGCCTGGGCGGCGACGTGCGGGCCGAGTGGCTGGTGGTGATGGCCGTGCTGGCGCTGCTGACCATGACCGGCGGCAACGTCGTGGCCCTGGCCCAGGTCAACGTCAAGCGCATGCTCGCCTACTCGAGCATCGCCCACACCGGCTACATCATGGCCGCCCTGGCCGCGTTCGCCGCCGCCCCCTCTCCCGCGGTCCAGCAGCGGAGCGTGGAGGCGGTGCTGTTCTACCTGCTGGGCTACGGCGTGATGAACATCGCCGCCTTCGCCGTGGTCGGCATGCTGCAGCGCGACCCGCGCCGCTACGGCGGCCTGGTCAGCTTCGCCGGGCTGGCCGGCCGCGCCCCGTGGCTGGCGGCGGCGATGGCCGTGCTGCTCCTGTCGCTCACCGGCATACCGCCGACCGTCGGCTTCTTCGCCAAGCTGTACGTCCTGCTGGCCGCGGTGGACGCCGGCATGGCCTGGCTGGCGGTCGCGATCGCGCTGAACGCCGCCCTGGCGGCCTTCTACTACCTGCGCGTCATCGTCTACATGTACATGCGCGATCCCGAGCCGGAGCCGGCGAGCATCGACGGCCATCCATTCGGCGTCGCCGCGCTGGCCATGTCGGTGGTGGGCGTGCTGGCCCTCGGCATCTTCGTGGAGCCGGTCCTGGACTTCCTGCGAGCCTCGGCCGGCAGCATCTTCTAGGCCGATGGCAAGGCGGCAGGGAGGGAAGCCGACCATCGGGCCGGCCGCGCGACGCCTGCTCGAGGGGCGCCGGCTGCTGATCGCCACCAACCGGGGGCCCGTGACCTTTGGCGTCGACCGCGCCGGCGAGCTGCGGCCGCGGCGCGGCAGCGGCGGCCTGGTCACCGCGCTCAGCCACGTCGGGCGCCACGTGCCGCTCACCTGGCTGGCCGCGCCGATGAGCGAGGGCGACCGCCGCGCCGCCGGGGATCCGGCGCTCATCGACGGGGCGACCAGGGACGAGGAGTTGCGCCTGCGATTCGCGCAGGTCGAGCGGCCCGCGTACGAGGCGGCCTACAACGTCATCGCCAACCCCATGCTCTGGTTCCTCCAGCACCAGATGTACGAGCTGCCCTACCGCCCCATGCTGGACGCCGGCGCGCTGCGGGCCTGGGACACGGGCTACGTGCCGGTCAACCGCGCGTTCGCCGAGGCGCTGCTGGCCGAGGCCGGCCGGGACCCGGCGCCGCGGATCATGCTGCACGACTACCACCTCTACCTGGCCGCGCAGACCATCCGCGAGCGGCGGCCGCAGGCGGTGCTCAGCCACTTCACCCACATCCCCTGGCCGCCGTCGTCGCTGTGGCAGCCGATGCGGCCGGCCATCCGCAGCGAGATCGTGGCCGGCCTGGCGGCCAACGACGTGGTCGCCTTCCAGACGGAGCGCTACGCGCACAACTACCTGCGCAGCGTGGAGTCCTTCCTGCCCGACGCGCGCGTCGACTACCGGTCGCGGCGGGTGACGCTGGCCGACGGCCACGCCGCCCTCGTGCGCCACTACCCGATCAGCATCGACGTGGAGGCGACGCGTGCCGTGGCGCGCTCAGCGCGCGCGCGCCGCCTGGCGGAGCAGATGGCGGCGAGCACGCGCGAGCGGGTCATCGTGCGGGTGGACCGGCTGGAGCCGTCGAAGAACATCCTCCGCGGGTTCGCCGCCTTCGAGACGCTCCTGCAGCGCAACCCGCGGCTGCGCGGGCGGGTCACGTTCCTGGCCTTCCTCGTCCCGTCGCGCACGATGCTGCGCGAGTACGGCGACTACGGTCGGCGAGTGCAGGCCGAGGTGGACCGGATCAACGCCCGATACGGGCGCGCCGGCTACCGGCACGTGCAGCTCTTCTACGAGAACGATTACGCCCAGGCGCTGGCGGGCCTGAGCATCGCCGACGTGGTCCTGGTCAACCCGCTGATCGACGGCATGAACCTGGTGGCCAAGGAGGCCGCGGTCGTCGCGGAGCGCGACGCGGCGATCGTCCTGTCCGAGACCGCCGGCGCCTACGACCAGATGGCCGACGGCGTCCTGGCGGTGGCGCCGGCGGATGTGGTCGGCACCGCCGATGCGCTGGCCGAAGCCCTGGCCATGCCGCGCGCCGAGCGCACCGAGCGGATCGCCCGGCTTCGGGCCGGCGTGGAGCGCGAGGACATCACCTGGTGGCTTCGGCGCCAGCTCAACGACCTGGCGGCGGTGGCAACGACGCGCGGCCGCTAGCCTCGCCGCCCGCCAGCACCCGCAGCAGGTCGACGACGGCGGCCGGGTCGGGGAGCAGAGCGTCCGCCGCGCCGGCAACCTCGGCCGGCACCTCGCCCGCGCCGCCGACCGCGATCACGGCCGCCGCCAGGCCGGCGTCGTCGCGCAGCCGGTGGGCTGCGCGGAACATGTCCAGGTCGGTGACGTCGTCGCCGATGACCACCAGGCCGCGCAGCCGGTGCCGCCGCGCCACCTCCGCGACGGCGCTGCCCTTGTCGCCGGCGTCGCCGGGGCGCAGCTCGAGCGACATCCGCCCCGCGC
>JAPSGM010000249.1 GCA_031177555.1 Chloroflexota bacterium | reverse complement strand
CCGTCGCGCCGGCCATGTACACCTCTCGACGGAACGGCACCTCGGTTGTAGCGGACCACTCCAGGAGAGGACCCGTGGCGGTCGCACTCACGCCGATGGGCCGGAGTTCCGCTCCTGAGATGGGCAGCAAATGCCGAACCGACCAGGTCACGCCGTCGTCCGAGCTCGAGCGGTAGCGCAGCTGGGCCCCCTCAAACGGGAGATCCGGACCGCGAACCGCCGCCCTGGTCATCGCGGCGGACGTAGCGCTTGTCGGCCCCGGTGTCGATCAGCTCGCGCTTGCGTGCCATGCGGTGCGCCTCCTCGACGGCGCCTCATTGCATTGCTCGTGCCTGCTAGCGCCAACGGTTTTGCGGCGTCGCAAAGGTGATGGCACGAAGTGTGCCTTGGTGGCGCAGGGAATACCGCAAAATGCATCCGTTAACGAAAGGGGCCTCCATGTCACCAACTCGCGCAGTGGTCGGCATCCTCGGTGCTGTGTACGTGGTCGTCGGAATCCTGGGCTTTCTCGGCGACCCTATCGTCGCCTCTGGAGCACACGACGACATGCCGTCGGCCACCGGGGACCTGCTTGGCATCTTTCCGATCAACGCTGCGCACAACATCGTCCACCTCGCCATCGGGGCTGTGCTGCTGTTCGGCACGACCAGCGTCCCGCGAGCAGTGGTCGTAGCCCGCGCCATCGCGGTGGCATATGCCCTGGTTGGAGTGCTCGGCCTCGTCTCGCCCGACACGTTCGGGCTGATGCCGATCGGTGGCGCGGACGTCCTGCTCCACTTCGGGACGGCCGCGGTCCTGTTCGGGGTGACCCTGCTCGATGACCGGGAGAAGGAGTACGCTCGGGCTAGCTGACGAGGTCGCCGGCTAGCCTTCCTCAAGGTGCTGGCCAGCGCACCGGGCGATCGCAGCCTGGCGGGCAGTGGTCCAGGGCAGTGCCAGCAGTCATGTAGCCGATGAGCTGGACCTGCCACGGCTCCGTGCCGGTGCGGTGCCAGTCGTAGGCGAACCGATACGACCGTCGCGGCCTCCCGGTGACGAGCGGCTGATTAGTCACCAGATCTTCCTCTCAGTGAACTGGACCGGCCGCAACTCGGCCCGCGGCTCGGGATCGGCCTCGCCGTTCAGTTCGCGCTCCAGGCGGGCCGCCACGCCGCGCGCGGTGTTGTGCGGCTTGCAGCTGGCGCGCAGGTTCATCGGATCGAAGAACAGCGAGTCCGGCATGCCGGGATAGGTCGGGATGATGTGACCGGCCACCGATGCCGACACCGGGCAGCCGGGGACAAAGCAGCGCCAGATTGCCACCGGATTTGGTGCCGGAGGTGAGATTCGAACTCACACGCCCTTGCGGGCATCGGTGTTTGAGTTGTCGGGAGTACGTCCGCCAACGTCCGCCAACCCGATGCGTTCAGCTCCCGCTCCAGGCGAGCTGCCACGCCGCGGGCGGTGTTGTGGCGCTTGCAGCTCGCCCGCAGGTTCGCCTCATCGAAGAACCAGGCGTCCGGCATGCCGGGATACACCGTGTCGATGTGATCGGCCACATTGGCCGGCAGCGGGCAGTCCGGGACGTAGCAGCGCCACAGGTCGCGGTGGAGCACGCGTAGGCGCACCGCCTTCCATCGGCGGCTGCCGTAGCGGCGGTCCATCTTCCGGCGGTTAGCGCGGTCATCGGCGGCTACGGGCGTTTTGGGGAGAGATATTGGCGAGCGGCCGGTAGAGCGTTGATCGCTGTCTAAAAAAGCGGTTCCCTCGCGCACCAATCCTGGCGCTGGTGGTGCGAAGCCTGCATTGCCTCCCGCACCGATGGAACCTGCTGACTTCACACGCTTCGAGAAGACGATCGTCATCGCGTCATGTCTCCCGGTCGTCATCGGGGGCCTGCTCTTCCTGTTCGTCTGAGCGGGCCGGAGCGCAGCCGCGGACCGCCACGCCCCGACCTGAGGAGGTCCAGGGCCGAGACCCTGCTCATTGCGCGTGCTCGGCGCACATCGGCGCATCCGGATAGACGACGGTCACCGCAGGCTCCGCGCAGGTGGAGCAGATGACCGGTTTGCCCTGCAGGTGCCCGACGATCAGCTCGTGGCCCCGCTCGATCAGCTCCCTCAGGTCCACGCGAATCGGATTGCGACTGCGCGCCACCAGGCGCCCACGCGTCAGCTCCAGCTCAAACTGGTGCCGGAGGTGAGATTCGAACTCACACGCCCTTGCGGGCATCGGTGTTTGAGACCGACGCGTCTGCCATTCCGCCACTCCGGCGCGCATCGAAGGCCGCTCGGGAGACGGCCGCCACGCGGCTGATGTGATTATAGGAGGCCGATGCCGACCGACGACTCCGGCCGCCAGGGAACCCGCACGCCGCCGCTCCCCGACGAGGGGGATGTGGTCGCGCGGGCCAGCGCCGGGGACAGGAACGCCTTCGCCCGGCTGATGGAGCACTACCAGTCGGCGTGCTACGGCCTGGCCTGGCGCCTGCTGGGAGACGCCGAGATGGCCGCCGATGCCACGCAGGACGCGTTCGTGCACGCCTACGACGCCATCGGGCGGTTTCGAGGCGGCGTCTTCCGGTCGTGGATCCTGCGCATCACCGCCAACGCCAGCTACGACATGCTGCGGCGCACCCAGCGCCGCCCGACCAGCCCGCTGCCGGGGCCCGAGGAGGGGCAGCCGGAGTTGCCGGATGCGGGGGCGCCGAACCCGGTGGCCGAAGCGGTCCGGGCGGAGCTCTACCGCCACCTGGACGTGGCGCTGCAGCGGCTGCCGGACGACCAGCGGACCGCGGTGGTGCTGTGCGATGTGTACGGCATGGACTACAACGAGGTGGCCGCCGCGACGGACTCGGCGCTCGGCACCGTCAAGTCGCGCATCCACCGCGGCCGGCTGCGCCTGCGCGAGCTGCTGGCGGACCACCGGGAACTGTTCGAGCGCTGAGGCCGTCTGGACCGATGACGATGCAGCACCAGATCCATCCCGACGACGAGCGCCTGTCGGCGCTGGCCGGTGGCGACCCCGACGCCACCGGCGACGTCGCGCTGCGCGCCCACCTGCAGGGCTGCCGGCGATGCACGTCCCTCGTCGGGGAGCTCGGGGAGCTGCGGGTGGCGCTCGCCCAGCTCCCCGACCTGCCGCCGAGCCGACCCCTGCAGCTGGTCCCGCCGGTGCCGGAGGCATCCGCCGCCGGCGGACCGGCCGGCTGGCTGCGCCGCCTGGCGGCGCCCGCCATGGCCGCGGGGGCGGCCCTGGCGGTGATCGGCGGGGTGGGGTTCGGGGCGGCTGCCCTGGGCGGCATGGCCTCCGGCGCCGGCGCGGCACCCGCCCTCGAGGATGCCGGCGACGATGTGACGACCC
>JAPSGM010000248.1 GCA_031177555.1 Chloroflexota bacterium | reverse complement strand
CGCGCGATGCCGCTGATCGTCCCCCCGGTGCCGATGCCGGCCACGAAATGGGTGATGCGCCCCTCGGTCGCCTCCCAGATCTCGGGGCCGGTGGTGCGGTAGTGCGCCTCCGGGTTGGCCGGGTGCGAGTACTGGTCCGGCTTCCAGGCGCCGGGGGTCTCGCGCGCCAGGCGGTCGCTGACGCGGTAGTAGGAGCGCTCGTCGTCGGGGTCCACGTCGGTCGGGCAGACGACCACCTCGGCGCCGTAGGCGCGCAGCAGCGCCCGCTTCTCCTCCGACTGCTTGTCGGCCATGACGAAGATGCACCGATAGCCCTTCACCGCGGCCGCCATGGCCAGGCCCACGCCGGTGTTGCCGCTGGTCGGCTCCACGATCACGCCACCGGGCTTCAGCAGGCCGGCGCGCTCGGCGGCCTCGATCATCGGCATGGCGATGCGGTCCTTGACCGATCCGCCGGGGTTCATGTGCTCCAGCTTGGCGACGACGCGAGGCACGACCCCGGCGGCCAGCCGGTCGAGGGCGACCAGGGGGGTGCCGCCCACGGCGGCGGTCACATCGCGCCGGATGCCGGAGCGATCAGCCAGGGCTCGGCTCCGTGGATGGCGCGGACGCGGAGGCTTCGGCATCGGCCTCGCGCTGCGCCTTCTCGCGCATCCAGGCCCCGGGCGTGCCCCAGCCGCGGGCGTGGCGGAGGATGAACAGGCCACCGGCCACGACGATGGTGACGATGGCCACCAGGGTGGCGGCCGGGATGGCGCCGATCATCCAGTTCTCGACCCGGAAGGTCTCGAGGTAGATGCGCACGCCGCTGTACCAGACCAGGTACATGAGCAGGACGTCGCCGTCGTAGAGCCGGTGCGCGAAGCGGCGGGCGATCCACAGGAGCAGGACCAGGCCGAGCAGGTTCAGCAGCCCCTCGTAGGCGAAGAGGGGATGGAAGCGCGTCATGTCGACCGGGTGGGCCACGATGTCAGTCCAGGGCCCGACGCGGTGCTCCGCATCGATCGGAATGCCCCAGGGCAGGCTGGTGGGCGGCCCGTACAGCTCCTGGTTGACGAAGTTGCCCAGGCGGCCGATCGCCTGCCCGAGCAGCATGGCCGAGGCGAAGATGTCGAACCAGCGCAGCGTGTTCAGCTTCTCAATGCGGCAGTACAGCCAGATGGCGATGACCCCTCCCGCGACCGCGCCGGGGATGGCCAGGCCCCCGAGCCAGATCTGCGGGATGAGCGAGGGGTCCCGCGAGTACACCGGTCCCCACTCGTGGATGACGTGGTAGATCCGCGCGCCGATGACCGCCAGGACCAGGACCGGCAGCAGCATCGACCAGCCGATCTCGGGATCCTCGCCCCGGCGGCGGGCCTCGATGCTGCCCACGACGCCCGCCAGGAGGACCGCGCTGGCGATGATGACGCCGTACCAGTGCACCTGCAGCGGTCCGACCTGGAACAGGATGGGGTCGATCACGCGCCCGATTCTAGCGGTGTTCCGGCATCATGCCGCCGATGAGGGCCACGAGCCGCCGGCACACGCCGAGGGCCACATGACGCAGCGGCGCGCTGCCCGCACCGGGCCGCGCGAGCCGGGCGTCGACGACTCGCCGCGCTACCGGGTCATGCGCCTGGGGACGCGAGCCGTCGTCCATTCCCTGTTCCGGGTGCGGGTCGAGGGGTTGGAGCACTGGCCTGCGGCGCCCTTCTGCCTGGTGGCGAACCACCACAACGGGTGGGACCCGCTGATCGTCATCGCCGTCACCCCGGCCAGGCCGCGGATCACGTGGTTCGGGCCGAGGGAGGCGGACTTCGCGCGCGGCTTCAAGAACCGGGTCATGGCGTTCTTCGGCGGCGTCATCCCGTTCCACCCGGCGCGAACCACGCTCACCTCCGCCACGCGCGCGGTGAGGCGCGTCTTCGACGCCGGCGGCGTGCTGGGCATCTTCGCGGAAGGTCGCAACGGCTTCCGCGAGACGGAGATCCAGCGCTTCGAGGAGGGCGCCGTGACCTTCGCCACGATGGCCGGCGTGCCCATCGTGCCGTGCGTGATATCCGGCACCACGCACCTGTGGCTCGGCAAGCGGCTGGTGGTTCGCTTCGGCAAGCCGATCCCCAGCCAGGGCCTGCGGGGAGCGGCGGGGCGCACGCAGCTGACCGAGCAGGTCCGCGCCGCCATGCAGGCCATGCTGCCGGGCGCCGAGCCGCCGCCGCCTGGCCGGCGGCCGCTGGGCTCCATCCTCACCGACCTGCTCAACGGCCCGGACGACGTGCGGCGCCGGGTCAAGGAGCGGGGCAGGTAGGTGTTCGCCGTCGCCTGGGCGCTCTTCGCGATCTGCGCCGTGGCCGGGTTCCTGGTGCTGGCCGCCTACTGGCTGGACGTCCAGGATCGCCCCGACCTGACCTTTCGGGCGCGCCTCGGCTGGTCCCTGGCGATCCTCGCCTTCCCCGTCAGCGTGCCGGTCTACGCGTTCTGGGGCGGCCCCGGCTGGCCGCCGTTCCTGCGGGCAGTGTCGCTGGTGCCCTCCGTGGCGGTGGTGCTCCTGCTGGCGTTCTTCCTCGGCGTGTTCACCTAGGCCCGGCCGGCGCGAGGGCGAACTTGCCAAATTCTCGTCAGGTGATCGTCGAGGACGGTTCGCGCCGCAATGGCTGCCGAAATTACTTGGATGCCCAATGTGACCAGATAGTCGGCACCGTCCGAGCGTGGCAGGCGGTATGGGTGACTGGGCAGAAGGCGCGCGCTGCGCACCTCGAGAGAATTTGGCAAGGTCGTCCGCCTGCTCCGGCTTGACGAGGCCATCGGCCAGTAGCCCTATCATCGCACCATGACCACCACCACCAGCGGCGTTGACGCTGCGCTTGCCTACCTTCGCGAACATGCCGATGAGCACCTCAAGGGCCTGGACGAGTTCCTGCGCATCGAGTCGGTCAGCGCGGACCCGGACCGGAAGAGCGAGGTGCGGCGCACCGCGCAGTGGGTCGCCGACGAGCTGACCCGCATCGGCGCGGAGAACGCCACCCTGCACGAGACGAGCGGGCACCCGATCGTGACCGCCGACTGGCTGCACGCGGGTTCCGACGCGCCGACCGTCCTGGTCTACTGCCACTACGACGTCCAGCCGCCGGACCCGCTGGACGAGTGGGTGCGGCCTCCGTTCGAGCCGCGCTACGAGGACGACATCGTCTACGCCCGCGGCTCGGGCGACGACAAGGGCCAGCTGTACATGCACCTCAAGGCCGCCGAGGCGTGGCTGCGAGGCGCCGGCCGCCTGCCGCTCAACCTGCGCTTCTTCTTCGAGGGCGACGAGGAGGTCGGCAGCCTGCCGGTGGAGGAGTTCATCGCCGCCCACCCGGAGCTG
>JAPSGM010000247.1 GCA_031177555.1 Chloroflexota bacterium | reverse complement strand
GTCGAGTCCCTCCGCCGATGGACTCGACGAACTGGCGTAGGGTGAGGCTGCCGGCCGGCTGGGGCCGGAACCGGTGCTCATGGGGGTGCTGCACGGGCCCGTATACTAGCCGCCGCATGCCCCGCCTGACCGCAGCGGGCCGGTTGCCCCTCCTGATCCTGGTCGGGCTGGCCGTCCTCGCAGTCGCCGTCATTCCCACGCTGCCGGCGCCCCGCGCCGGCGCCGGCGGGCCGGAGCTCCGCTACCTCGGCGGGGAGGTCAAGACGCTCGATCCCGCGTTCATCGGCGACGCGGCCGACGTCCAGCTGCTGCTCCAGCTCTACGCCGGCCTGACCCGCCTGGACGAGGAGGGTGAGCCCTACCCGTCCCTGGCCGAGTCGTGGACGGTGAGCGACGACGGCCGCACCTACACGTTCGTCCTGCGCGACGGCCTCACCTTCTCGGATGGCACGCCGCTGACCGCCGAGGATGTGCGCCGCTCGTGGCTGCGCGTCCTCGACCCGGCGACCGGAAGCACGGCCCCGGACGTGCTGAGCGTCATCGAGGGCGCCGCGCAGCGGCTGGCCGGGGGCAGCGAGGACGAGGTCGCCATCCGGGCCGAGGGGCAGACGCTGGAGGTCCGGCTGCGCCATCCCGCGGCCTACTTCCCCGCCATCACCGCCACGCCGACCGCCTTCGTGGTGCCGCCCGCCGCGGACGCCTCGGCCGATTGGCAGGCCGTCGGCGACTTCGTCGGGTCGGGACCTTACGTCGCGCACCGCATGGAGGGCGACACCCTGTTCCTGCACGCGAACGAGATGTACGTCGCCGGCGCGCCACCCATCGCGGTCATCGAGTGGCTGACCGACCTGGACGGCGACGTGCCGACCGCCTACGCGAACGAGGAGGTCGACCTGTCCGGGATCGGCTCGTTCGACGCCAGCTGGATTGCGTACGACGCCGACCTGGGCCCGGCCCTGCACGCCGCGGCCGCGCTGGGCGTGCAGTACTTCGGCTTCGACATTACCCGGCCACCGTTCTCCGACGCGCGCGTGCGGCGCGCGTTCGCCCTGGCGCTCGACCGGCCCAGGCTGGTGGAGCTGGCCGAGGGGAGCGCGTCGACACCCGCCTCCAGCGTCGTCCCGCCGGCGCTCTGGCCGGACGGCCTGGAGGACGACCACGAGCACGATCCGCAGGAGGCGGCGCGACTGCTGGACGAGGCGGGCTACGCCGACCGCGGCGACCTCGGCGAGATCATCGTCAACGGGGCCGGGCTGGACGTGGCTCCGGCGGTCGCGACCTGGCGCGAAATGCTGGGCGTTCGGATCGCGGTCGAGAACATGGAGTTCCGCGACTACCTCTCGGCCCTCGAGACGCACCCGCCGCACGTCTTCACTATCAACTGGATCGCCGACTACCCCTCGCCCCACGCGCTCTACAGCCTCCTGCTCCTGCCCGATGCCGCCAGCAACTACGGCGGCTGGACCGATCCCGCCTTCGTGGAGCTCCTGGAGGCCGCGTCGGGCGCCGATGACGATGCCGAGCAGGCGGACGCGTACCGCCAGGTCGACGCCCGGGTGGACGCCGAGGCGCCGGTCATCCCGTGGTCGTACGCCACCTCCTGGTGGCTGGTGCGACCGGGCCTGCGCGGCCTGGGCAACCTGACGACCGGCCTGCTCGACCTGGGGAGGGTGGGGTGGGACGGCTGATCCGCCTGCTGATGGGCGTGGCGGTCGCGGCCGGCGCGACCGTGGCCTGGCACCCGGCGGTGGCGCTGGGCTTCACCGGCTTCGGCGCGACGTCTGCCGACGCCACCTACGGGGTCTCGATGACGTTCCGCGTGGAGCTCGAGGGCGGGCCGCCCGATCGCCTGGAGCTTCTGCTGCGCATGTCCGGCGACGACGGCCTGTTCGTGGCTCCTGTCCAGGCCAGCGGCGACGGGGCGCAGTACGTGTGGGACGCCGCCGATCGTCACCTCACCCCGAACACGCGGGTCACCTACGCGTGGCGCGCCACCGACGGCGGGCAGGTGCAGGTCAGCCCCGAGGGATCGCTGCTGTACGACGACGACCGGCCCGGACTGGACTGGCGGTCGACGCGGCTCGGTGAGGCGACGGTCCACTGGTACGGCACGGCGGAGACGATCGCGCGCGGCCTGGGCGAGCTGGCGGCCGACGGGGCGGCGAACGCCGAGGCGCTGCTCGGCCACGACATGCGGGGCGCGGTCGACATCTTCGTGTATGACTCGCAGGAGGATTTCTTCGGAGCGCTGGGACCGGGCGCCAGGGAGTGGACCGGCGCGGCGACCTACCCGGCCCTGCGCACCATCTTCATGTCGCTGACCTCCGGGGACCAGGCCTACCGGGAGCGTACCCTGGTGCACGAGGTCACCCACGTCGTCTTCAACGATGCGACCGACAACCCCTTCCACGAGCCGGCCAAGTGGCTCAACGAGGGCCTGGCCTCGTGGGCGGAGAGCCAGTCCGCCGACGCGGAGCGCTCCGAGGTCGAGTTCGAGGCGTCGAACGACGGCCTGTTTGCCTTCGAGGCGATCGCCGAGCAGTTCCCGATCGGCGAGCGGGGCGCTCGACTGGCCTACGCGCAGAGTGCCACCATGGTCGACATGATCGTCGCGGAGCACGGCCGCCAGGCCATCGCCGAGATCGCGGCGGCGTACCGGGACGGCGCCTCGGACAGCGAGGCGCTGGAGGCGGGAACCGGTCAGTCGGCCGAGGAGCTGTACGCCGGCTTCTACGCCGAGTTTGGGGTGGAAGCCCCGCAGCCGGTCCCGCCCGCGCCGATCCTGCCGTCCGACGTGCGCAGGCCGGGCGCCGACGGCGGCACCCAGGACGGCGGGCCACCGGCGACGGCCGCACCCGGATCCGGAGGCGATCCGGCGGTGCGCGACGAGCCGGTGCCCTGGCCGGCGCTGGTCGCGGTGGTCGGCGGCGTGGCCGCCGTGCTTGGCGTGGCCTGGGCCGTCACGCGCCGGCGGACCCCCGGGAGCGAGGCATGAGCGCCCTCTCCCTCCGCCGCTCGCCGCGGCTGACCTGGGCCATCTCCATCGCCGCGGCGCTGGGGGTGATGGGCTTCGTCGGTGCCGCGCAGTGGAACAGCTCGGTGGCGCGCCAGGCGTTCACCACCTCCGCCCAGCAGGTCCTGGCCGGCGAGGTCGTGCAGCTGGAGCGCGAGCAGGAGCAGCTGCGCGCCCAGATCGCCGAGGCCGAGGCCGAGGTGCAGGCCATCCAGGAGGAGTCGACCTCCAGCTCCGCCATCCTCGCCGCGCTCAACGCCCGGTTGGACGAGGCGCGCCTGGCGGGCGGGCTGACCTCGGTCTCCGGGCCGGGCGTGGTGGTCGAGATTGCCGA
>JAPSGM010000076.1 GCA_031177555.1 Chloroflexota bacterium | reverse complement strand
CCATGCCAAAAGATCGACCCGCCCCCGGTCGCCGAACCGGTTGAAGCTCGCCTCCACGCGCACGACCCAACCCCAACGTTCCAGCCGCGCTTTCCAGGCGGCCTGAAGCGTCGCGTGCCACTCGTCGAGCAGGCGGGGCAGCTGCGAGCCGTGCCAGCGCGGCACGAGGTCGATGCGGACCTCGAGCACGGCCAGGCACAGCCTGACCGTGGCGAGCGCCATTCGGTCGATCCGGCCGCGCTCCAGGTTCGACCAGGTGGACCGATCCACGCGGGCGCGGCGGGCACAGTCCTCCTGGCCCCATCCGCGACGCCGGCGCAGGGCACGCACCAGTCGGCCGAGGTCGAGGTCGCGCACGCGCCGATGATGCCGATGGACCGGTTACTGGCCGCTTACCGGCTGCTTATGACCGATTTGGCCGGCTGTCAGCGCGCATGACGCCGCCCCGCGCCGACAGGGCGGGCGGCTGGCAGCCCGGGCACCAGTACGTCATCCGCGCGTGCTCGCCCTGCCGCCGACCGACGATGAGGGAGCCGCAGCGACGGCACGGCCGGCCGGCGCGCCCGTAGACCCACAGCGACCGGCCGGGGGCGCCGGTCCCCGTGGTCACCCGCGGCCCGCCGCGCAGGTTCGCCTGCAGCAGGCGCCGTGCGGTGGCGAGGGCGGCCCGCAGCATCTCCTCCGGCGCGTCGGCCACGGGACCCCACGGGTCCAGCCGCTCCAAGAAGCAGACCTCCGATTTGTAGACGTTGCCCATCCCCGCCACCAGGCGCTGGTCGAGCAGCGCCTCGCCGAGCGCCGAGGAGCGGACGTCGCGCAAGCGGCGCACAGCCTCGTCCGCATCGAAGCGGGCAGCCAGCAGGTCCGGCCCAAGCACCGACAGGACGGGGTGGCGGCCGAGCTCGGCATCGGTCAGGAGCTCGACCTCCGGCGCGTCGAAGCAGACGGCCACGGCTGCATCGGTGCGAAGGACGGCGGACGCGCGTGAGGCGGGCAGGCGCCAGGACTCGCCCGGCCGGTATCGGTGCCAGGAGCCGCGCATGCGCATGTGGGTGCGCAGCCAGAGGCCGCCGGCGAAGCCGATCAGCAGGTGCTTGCCGCGCGCCTCCACCGCCGTCACCCGCTCCCCGACCAACCGCGACAGTCGCGGCACGCGCGCCAGGCCGGGGCGCGGCTGCGACCAGGCCTCGCGAACCTCGCCGCCCAACAGGGCACGCCGCAGCACCTCGGCGCTGCGGAAGATGGTGTCTCCCTCCGGCATGTACCGATGGTATCCGCGCAGGACCCCGGATCCGGCCCGTGGCCGCCCCGGTCGGCCCGGGCACGCCGCCCTGGCACGCCGCCCTGGCACGCCCCGGGCACTATCCCGTGGAGGACCGGGTCCCAGGGCGGTATCGGTATACTGCGGGCGCCCCGCACATCCACCAGCAGGAACACGTTGCGCGCATGAAGATCGGGATCGACCTCGGCACTGCCAACATCCTCGTCTACATCAAGGGCAAGGGCGTCGTGCTCAACGAGCCATCGGTGGTGGCCATCAGCGACGACGACAACCGCCTGGTGGCCGTGGGCGAGGAGGCGCGCGAGATGATCGGGCGCACGCCGGGCAACGTGCGGGCCATCCGGCCGATGCGCGACGGGGTCATCGCCGACTACCTCATCACCGAGGCAATGCTGCGCTACGTCATCAACAAGGTGGCACGCGTCCGGCTGTTCAAGCCGGACGTCATGATCAGCGTCCCCTCGGGCGTGACCAGCGTCGAGAAGCGGGCCGTCCGGGACGCTGCCCTCAAGGCGGGCGCGCGCGACGCCTTCCTGATCGAGGAGCCGCTGGCGGCGGCCATCGGCTCGAACGTGCCCATCTCCAGCCCCAGCGGCAACCTGATCATCGACATCGGCGGCGGCACCAGCGAGATCGCGGTCATCGCGCTCGGCGGCATCGTGGTCAGGCAGTCGGTCCGCGTCGGGGGGAACAAGCTGGATGAGGCGCTGACCAACTACATCCGGCGCAAGTACAACCTGATGATCGGCGACCGGACGGCCGAGGAGATCAAGATCGCCATCGGCTCCGCCCTGCCCATGGATGAGCCGATGACCATGGAGGTCAAGGGGCGCGACATGATCGCGGGCCTGCCGCGCACCATCCCGATCACCTCCACCGAGGTCACCGAGGCGATCGAGCAGCCACTTCAGCAGATCATCACCGCGGTGCGGAACGTGCTGGAGGACACGCCGCCCGAGCTGTCGAGCGACATCATCGACAAGGGCATGGTCATGTCAGGTGGCGGCTCGCTGCTGCGCAACCTGGACACGCTGCTGACCCAAGTCACGGGGATCCCCTGCCACGTGGCAGAGAACGCGCTCAACTCGGTGGCGGTCGGCACGGGCTTGGCGCTCGAGCACTTCGGGCAGTTCCGCAAGAGCCTGGTGAGCGCATCGTGACGGCCTCGGCCCCAGCTGCCGGGGTCCGGAGCGCCGTCGCGGGCCAGGTCAGGGAGGAGACGGGACGCGGCCCCCGGCGGGCGACCGCCTTCGCCGACTTCCACATCCACACCCGCTTCAGCCGCGACTCGATCCTGGCCGAGGAGAAGTTCATCCGCCTCGCGCTGGAGCGCGGCCTGACCCACGTGGCGATCACCAACCACAACAACGTGGAGGGGGCCGTCGCCGTCCGCGATAAGGCGGCCGAGCTGGGGCTGGACGACCGCCTGACGGTGATCCTGGGCGAGGAGGTCTCCACCGCCGATGGAGAGGTCGTGGGCATCTTCCTGCAGCGCACCATCCCGCGCGGGCTCAGCGCCGACGAGACGGCCGATGCCATCCACGCGCAAAGCGGCCTGGTCTCGATCCCGCACCCGTTCGACCCGTTCCGCGGCTCGCACATCCGCCGCGAGCCGCTGGGGCGCCTGGCCGAGGCCGGCAAGATCGACATGGTGGAGGTCTTCAACAGCCGCGTGACGTTCCAGCGCCACAACCAGGAGGCCGCCGAGTTCGCCGCCCGCTACGGCATCCCGGGGATCGCCGCCAGCGACTCGCACTCCAGCTTCGAGATCGCCATGAGCTTCAACGCGATGCCCGCCTTCGACTCGGCCGACGAGCTGCAGGCCGGCCTCCAGGAGAACGAGTGGCACGGCAGCCGGTCCACGGTGCTCATCCACCTCACCACCCGTTGGGCGGTGTGGAGCAACATCGCGCGTCGCTGGCTGGGCCGCGAGACGGCGGCCGCGCCGATCCTCGGCCCGGAGCCGACGCGGCAGGTCGAGCAGGAGCCGATCGAGCGTCCGGCGCCCGAGGAACTCCCCAACCCTCAGGATCCGGAGGCTTCGAGTGACCGGGGATAGCTCGCCGCGGTCGGAGCAGCCGGCCGATCAGCCGGAGCATCCGGCCGGCCCGCACGAGCATGGCCACTCCCTGTACGAGCCCACCGAGTTCCTCGACGCGCCACCGGGCGAGCAGATCGCGGAACGCGAGGTCTCGCTGCGGCGGCGCGTCCTCAACCTCCGCACCATCGGCTCGATCGTCTTCGGCGTCGTCCTCCTGTACCTGCTCTTCCGGTTCGTCCTGAACCTGGACTTCGCCGCGACCTGGGAGCGCATCGTGAGAGCCGATGTGCGCCTCCTGGTCGTGGCCTTCCTGGTGTACTACGCCACCTTCCCGCTGCGCGGCTACCGCTGGGCTTTCGTGCTCGGTCGGGTCGGCAGCCGCGTTCGCTTCCGGGATGCGACCGAGGTCCTGTTCCTGTCCTGGTTCGTGAACTGCCTGGTCCCGGCGAAGCTGGGCGACCTGTATCGGGCCTGGCTGCTGAAGGGCAACTACGGCGAGTCGATCAGCCGGACGGTGGGCACCGTCTTCATCGAGCGTATCGCGGACCTGCTGGTCATCTTCGGCCTGGCGCTGGCGGCGGGCTTCTGGAGCTTCCGCAGGATCTCGCGGCCAGAGGTCGATGCCCTGCTGCTGGCGGGCTTCGCGCTCGCCGCGGTCCTGGTCGTGCTCGTCACGGCCCTGCGGCTGTTCGGCCATCGGCTGACCGAGGTCCTGCCACACCGCATCCGCGACTTCTACGAGCGCTTCCACCATGGGAGCACCGGGGCCCTCACCGCGCGTTCCATACCGGTGATCCTGGTCCTCACCCTGGCCATCTGGACGCTCGAGGGCCTGCGCCTGTACTTCGTGATCCTGGCGCTCGACCTGCCGACGGTGAACCTCGGCATCAGCTCGGCCATCTTCGTGACCCTGGCCGGCTCGCTGCTGACCGCCATCCCCCTCACCCCGGCGGGGGTCGGCTTCGTGGAGGCCGGTATCGTCGGCGCCCTGGCGCTGTACGGCATCGCCGCCGAGCCGGCGGCGGCCGTCGCGCTCACCGACCGCGCGATCAGCATCCTGACCGTCATCCTGCTGGGCGGGCTCGCCTACGCGTTCTCGCAGAAGGTCCGGCGCGCGCACGGCATCGGGCCCGGGACGGTGGCGGCCCCCGGCTGACGCCTCGCCGCGGGCGCCGTGCTCATCGGTACCTTTGGGCCATTGAGGCCACCGCCTCCGCTTGGGATGCTGCGGTTGCTCGTACGCACCACTGCCGAGCCCATCCGTGGTGGCCCGTACGCGGTTCGGACCGAGGCGCATGACGCTCCAGACGCCGCGATCATTCAACAGCTGGCTGCGTGGCCAGCTGAAGGAAAAGAAGATGAGCCAGCGGCAGCTGGCGCTGCAGTCGGGCGTCGACCATTCGACGATCTCGAGGCTCATCAAGGGCGACCGCATGCCGTCGCTGGGCACCGCGACCAAGCTGGCGCGCGGCCTGCGCGAGATCCACGACGATAACGAGGGGCCGGCCTACTTCGCGTCGCTGGCCGCCCGACAGCTCCTGCCCACCGCCCGCGTCGAGTACGCGCTGCGCGGGGATGACGCCCTCACCGATTCCGACGTCCGGGAGCTGATGCAGCTGTACATCGGCGTTCGCAACCGGCGGCTGCGCACCAACGGCCCGACCGCCTCGGCGGTGAACGGCGCCCGCACCGAGGAGGGCGAGCCGGTGGGGGCATCCGGAGTCAGCCCGCGGGCCTGACCGGGCCCCGCCTGGTCCTCCTCCGCCCGCCTGCCGCCTCCCCGGGGCCGGCTCGCGTCGACCTCCGGCTCAGCCGGAACGCCTTCGGTGGCAGCACCGGCAGCTCCTGCGCCCCGCGGAAGAGCAGCAGCGCGCGACGGATGTTGACCGCATCGTAGCCCTCGTCCACGCCGGGGGTCTCCAGCATGACCGCCGTCCGCGCCCGCAGCCGCGGGTCGCGCAGGATGGCGCCCAGTCCGCCCGGCCCGATGAGCCCGGCCCCCACGTGCTCATGCCGATCGGTACGCGAGCCTCGCTCGGCTCGCGAGTCGTTGAGGTGGACGAGGCGCAGGCGGCCCAGCCCGATGAGCTCGTCGAACCGGTCGAGCACGGCAGTCGCCCCCTCAAGCGTGGAGATGTCGTACCCCGCTCCCCACAGGTGGGCCGTGTCCAGGCAGAAGGCCAGGCGCGGGGCGACCTCCGAGTCAACGCCCTCCAGGATCTCCGCCAGCTGTTCCAGGGTGGAGCCGATGTTGTCGCCGCCGCCCGACGAGTTCTCCAGCACGAGGAGCGTCTCCGGCGGCGTGTCGCCCAGGATGGCGTCCACGTTCGCCACGATGCGGCGCAGCCCGGGCGCGTGGCCCATCCCTCGGTGCGATCCGATGTGGGTGTTGACCAGCCGCGCGCCGTACCGCTGGGCGTGCTGCAGCTCGTGGATGAGGTTGGCGCGTGACCGTGACGCGAACGGCTCGGCCGACCCGGCCAGGTTGATCAGGTAGCTGGCGTGGATGGCGATCGGATCGATGCCGTTCGCGGCCGCGTACGCCACGAAGGCCGGCGCGTCCGCCGGTGGCTCCGGCCGCCGTCGCCAGGCGGTCGGGTTGTCGCTGAAGATCTGCAGCGCGGTGGCCCCGATCTGGCGGGCGCGGCGAGCCGCCCTCATGAGGCCGGATGCCACGCCAAGGTGGATGCCGACCGGCGGCGCGCCCTCCGGCCAGTTGAGGCGACGACGCGGCTCGGGCCGTGCTACGGTGCGGCCCATGGACGACGAGCCCGCCCGGACTCCCAACCCGGACGCCGAGGGCGAGCTCGCGCCCGGTGAGGGCGGCGACCTGCTGTCGATCGCCCTGCTCGTCTTCTTCGTGGCCCTGCTGCTGACCGTTGCGGCCCTGCTGGCGCTGCCGCTGATCGTCGGCTAGCGCACCGAGGCGCGCTCAGCGCCCGCCTCCGACAACCGGCTCGATCAGGCCGTACGTGCCGTCCCGCCTGGCGTAGAGGACGCAGATGCGCTCGTTCTCCGCGTTGAGGAACACGAAGAACGCGTGTCCCAGCTCCTCCATCCGCGCGATGGCGTCCTCCTCGAACATGGGCACCATGTCGAAGCGCTTGATGCGCACGACCGATGGGACCTGCTCCCGCTCCACCTCGCGGTCGCTGGCGACGCTGCCGGCCGCCTCGCGCGCGAGGATATCCTGCGTCTCGTCGGCGGCGCGCAGGTGCGTGCGGCGCGGCTTCTCCTTGGCGCGCACGATCTGCCGCTCCAGCTTGTCCAGGAGCGTGTCGATGGCTGCGATGGGAGTCGCCCCGGCCGACACCGAGCGCATCACCGAGCCGTTGGTGACAAGCGTCACCTCGGCGACGTGCGACGAGTCGTTGGCCCGCGAAGCGTTGGCGATGAGCTCCACGGTCGCCTCGGCGTCCGGATGCGCGATCCGGTCGAGGCGCCGCAGCTTGCGGTCGACCTGGGTCCGCAGCCGATCGCTGAGCTCGAGGTTTCGCGCTTTGAGCGTCGTCCTCACGATGGGTCCCTCGCTGCGGTGGCACGGCTACGGTAGCACCGCTCCGCTCAGACCTCGCGCGCGATCGCGATTCCCACCACCCGCACGCTGCCCGCCGCCCGCAGCACGCCGGCACAGGCCTCCAGGGTGGCGGAGGTGGTGAGGATGTCGTCGACCAGGATGGCCGCGGGCGGGGCCCGCGCGCCGGTGCGAAGGGCGAAGGCGTCGCGCAGGTTACGCAGCCGCTCGGCCCGGTTCAGCCGGTGCTGCTGGCTCGTTGGCCGGGCACGCACCAGCACGTCGGCGACCTCGCCTGCCCAGTCGCCGGCAAGGTGGCGGGCCAGCAGCGCCGCCTGGTTGTAGCCACGCTGCCGCAGTCGCTCCGGGTGAACGGGCACGGGAACGAGGGCAGCGCTGCGATGGTGCTCCGCGAAGTCGGCCAGCAGGGGCGCGGCCGCCTCCGCCAGTGGTTTCGCCAGCCGCGACGCTCCACCGTACTTCAGCCGCGAGAGGGCGCGGCGCAGCACACCGTCGTACCTGAAGGCGGCGACCGCCACCTGCAGCTCATCTCCGACCACGACCGCCGGGTCCGGCGCCACGAATCGGTCGAGCGGCGCGCCAGCGGGTCGGAACGCGGATCGGCAGCGGCGGCACAGCGCCTCGCCATAGGTGCCGCAGCCCGAGCACGCCGGCGGAATGAGCAGGTCTAGCAGGGCCATGGCGGCAATGGTCGCTGGGCGGGCTTACCGGCGCGTTACCGGCGGCTTACGAGTGGGTGCGCGCCACGGCTACGCCTCTCCGGGCGGCACATCCTCGAAGGAGAGCTGGTCGCCCGCCTCCGTGCGCGAAGCGCCGGCCGCGCCGGCGGGCAGCTCCAGGCACTCGCGGCCACCGGCGCTGCCCCAGACCATCCTCCACGGTGGCAGGTCGTGGACGACGCGCGTGACGCGGTTCGATCGGTCCAGGAAGACCAGGTCGATGGGGTAGCCCATAAAGGTGGTGTCGATGGTGGTGGCGCCCGGCAGGAGCAGGCCCTCGCCGGCGCGGAGGCGCGGGAGGAGATGCAGCCCGAAGATGCGCTCCCGGATGGAGCTCGCCACGCGGCAGCGCTCGGCCGGAACGGTGCCGCGGGTCGGATTGGTGACGCGCACGAGACGGTACATCAGGTGGCCGGGATGCTAGCAGCGGCTGCTGATGTGGCTGCGACGACGATCACCGACA
>JAPSGM010000075.1 GCA_031177555.1 Chloroflexota bacterium | reverse complement strand
ATTCGGCCGATGGCGACGCCGGGACCTGCACCGCACCATGCCGCCGATGAGAGGGATCCCGGCTATCCTCGCCCTGGCGCTCGCCGTGATGGTCCTCGGCGCCGTCCCGTCGCGCGTGGACGCGGACACGGATGTCATCGCACCCGTGGTGATCGCGCGCTCGCCGAATCCCGGCGGCGTGGCCCAGACGAAGGGGACGGTGACCGCCACGTTCGACGAGGCGGTGGAGAACGTGACCGCCACCACGTTCGTGCTCCGTGACGAGGACGGCGTGCCCCTCGAGTCGGAGGTCACCTGGGACCCGACGACGCTCACCGCGACGCTGCACCCGGTCAGTCCGCTGACGATCGCCAGGCTCTATACCGCGAAGCTGCGGAGCGGCATCACCGACCTCGCCGGCAATCGGCTGACGGCGGTGGCCTGGTCCTTCACCACCTCCGCGCGGGTGACCCTCCCGGCCGGCCGGTACACCGGCTACCGGTTCGACGCCGACAAGACCACGTTCCGCGCCATCAAGCGGTCGACGCTGGGCGCGGAGGCTACGGCTCGGGCCGCGCGGTTCAAGCGGATCAACGGCCAGGGCTACCTCTACCTCACCAGCGGCACCTGGGACGGGTACTGGGTCCACGGCCGGCGCTGGGGTCGGGCGCTCGACGACGCGACCGCGCCGATCACCTTCCGGCCGGACTGCTCGTACGTGGACCTGCGCAGCGCGCGCATCGCCTACACGCAGTGGGCGACCACGGTGCTCGACACGCTCTTCCGGCTGCCGCGCTGGTACGCGCCGAGCGGGCTGGTCGACACGTCGCGCGCCGGCCTCAACGGCGGCCATCGCGTGCGAAGGGTCGCGCTCGACGACCTCAAGGACATGGTGCGCGCGGCCCGCGGCGCGGGCGCCTACCTGGCCGTGCAGTCGGCATATCGGTCCTACGAGTCGCAGGTCGCCACCTTCCACTACTGGGTGGACCAGATCGGATATGCCGAGGCGCTGAAGGTGAGCGCGCGGCCCGGACACTCGGAGCACCAGCTCGGGACGACCATCGACTTCCGGACCGCCGGCGGACCGGCACCCTGGGACATCCTGGACTGGGGCGCCACGCGTGAGGGCTCGTGGCTGCGGGCCAACGCCTGGAAGTACGGCTGGGTCTTGAGCTACCCGAAGGGTGCCACCCCGGCGAGCTGCTACAGCTACGAGCCGTGGCATTACCGCTATGTCGGCCGCAAGCTGGCGGCCGCCATCCACGACGCCGGCACGGCCCCGCGCCCATACCTGTGGGGCCGAGGCTTCGGGATCCGCTAGGCGACCAAGCCAGCGACCAAGCTAGGCGACCACCCCCTCGGCACGCAGTCGGGCGATCTCGCCGTCCGGAAGGCCGGCAGCCCGCAGGATCTCGACGGCGTGCTCGCCCAGCCGCGGCGGCGGGAGGCGGAGGGGCAGGTGCTCCCCGTCGAGGAGGATCGGATCGGGCGCCAGGCGCATCCCGGCCGCCTCCTGCAGCCAGCCGCCACCGTGCGCGCGCTCCATCGAGCCCAACGCCTCGCTCACCCGGTTCACCGGCCCGGCCGGGACGTCTGCGGCCACCAGCGCGGCCACCAGCTCGTCGCGGCCGCGCTCGCGGATCCGCTCGGCCAGGAGCGCAACGAGGGCATCGCGATTGGCGAGCCGCAGCGGGTTCGTGACGAAGCGCACGTCCGGCGCCAGCCCCAGCTCGGCGAGCAGGCGCGCGAACTGCCGGTCGTTCCCGACCGCCACCACCACGTGCCCGTCCCGGGCCGCGAACGACTGGTACGGCACGATGTCCGGGTGCGCGTTCCCCCAGCGCCGCGGCTCCTCGCCGGAGGCCAGCAGGTTGGCGAGCACGTTGGTGAGCCCGATGACGCCCGACTCCACCAGGCTCACGCCCACGTGCGGCGCCGCGCCGCGCTCGCGGCCGAGCAGCGCGGCCAGCAGGCCGGTGGCGGCCTGCAGCCCGGCGGCCATGTCCAGCAGGGCCACGCCCACCTTCATCGGGGGGCCGTCAGGCTCGCCGGTGACGGCCATCAGGCCGCTGGCCGCCTGGGCCACGAGGTCGTACGCGGGCGGCTCGACCGCGTCGCCATCGCCCGGGAAGCCACCCACGTGCGCGACCATCAGCCGCGGGTGGCGAGTGGCCAGCCGCTCCCCGTCCAGGCCCAGGCGAGCGGCGGTCGAGGGCCGGTAGTTGTGCACCAGCGCGTCGGCCGCCTCGGCGAGGGCGTCCAGCACGTCGCGCCCGGCAACGGTGCGCAGGTCCACCGCCAGGCTGCGCTTGTTGCGGTTGACCGCGGCGAAGTAGGCGGACAGCCCATCGGCCGGGTCGCCCCAGAATGGCGGGCCCCAGCGCCGCGTCTCGTCGCCCTCGGGCGGCTCGAGCTTCCAGACATCGGCGCCCAGGTCGGCCAGCAGCATGGTGGCGAACGGACCGGCGTACACGCGCGAGCAGTCCAGGATGCGGATGCCGTGCAGGGGCAGGTCGCTCGGGCTCATCGGTGCCGCCAAGGCTAGACCGATGGTGAACGTCGCGCGGCCGCACGCCGTACGCTTCGCAGATGAAGGTCGGCGTGGTCATTCCCAACGGGCCCGATGGGCCCAACGGCGGGGTGTATGGCTGGGATCACCTGCGCGCGGTGGCCGAGGCGGCTGAGCGGTCGGGGCTGGACTCCATCTGGGTCTACGACCATCTCCTGTTCCGGTTCGCCGGCCGCCAGCCGCAGGGCATCCACGAGGCGTGGACCGTGCTCGCGGCGCTCGCCCCGGTCACCAGCCGGGTGGAGCTGGGAACCATCGTGCTGGCCATGCCCTTCCGCAACCCCGCACTGCTCGCCAAGATGGCGGTCGCGCTCGACGAGATCAGCGGCGAGCGGCTGATCCTGGGCGTGGGCGCCGGCTGGCACGAGCCGGAGTTCGACGCGTTCGGCTATCCCTTCGATCACCGCGTCGGCCGCTTCGAGGAGGCGCTCCGGATCATGATTAGCCTGGTCCGTGAGGGCCGCGCCGACTTCGCGGGCCGGTGGCACGCCGCGCGTGATGTGGAGCTCATCCCGTGGCGGCGCCGCGCCGACGGCTCCAGCATCCCGGTCCTGATCGCCGGGAAGCGACCGCGCATGCTGCGCCTGGTCGCCGAGCACGCCGACTCGTGGAACACCGCCTGGCTCGGGCCGGCCACGGAGCTGCCGGCCAGGATGGAGCCCCTGCACGCCGCGCTGGCCGCCGCCGGGCGGGACCCGGCCACGCTGGAGATCACCGTGGGCGTGAGCATCACGCTGCCGCAGCTGTCGGCCGAGCCGCTGGACGCGGCCGGCGCCCTCAGCGGCTCGGTGGAGGAGCTGGCCGAGGCGCTGCGCGCCTACCGCGAGGCTGGCGCCGGCCACCTCATCTGTGCCATCGAGCCGGCGAGACCGGCGGCGGTTGAGCACCTGGCCGCAGCGGCGGCGCTGGAGCGGGAGGCGCTAGCTCCTCGCTAGCAGGACGTGGCTGCCGCCGCGGCGCCGCATCCGGCGCAGCACGGGCCCCACGACCCGGACACCGCACACCGAGCAGCGCGTCCAGCGCCCGTCGCGCACCAGCCGCACGCGGTGCTCAGGCACGACCACGCGCAGCGGCGGGCGTGCCATGGCCCGCTCGCGAAGGCCCGCGCGGTGGCGACGCCACGCCTCCTCGGCGCCCGGCATCCGCAGGGCACGCGCGTGCCGCAGGGCGCTCGGGTAGCGGGCGCCCTCGCATCGCAGGGCCGCAGCGTCCGGGATGCCGTGCCGCCGGTAGAGCTCGAAGGCGGTGGCGTAGAAGCGGGCGTCGTGGTGAGCGGCCACCCGCCGGCGGCGGCGAAAAGCCGCCGGCACCAGCCAATGCGCCAGCTCGTGCAGCAGGGTCAGCCGCTGGTCGACCTCGTCCGTGCCGGCGACCACGGCCACGGTGCCGGACGATCGCCGAGTCACGCCGGACGACGTATCGCGCTCGCGGCGCAGCCAGCGCAGCTGCGGTGCCGGAACCGACGCCTCCGCGCACACCTGCTCGGCGAGCTGCACCGCCCAGGCCGGTGCCTCAGCCACCGGCCGCCTCCCGACGCCGGCGCAGCACCTCGCCCAGGGCCAGCAGCCATGCGTCCAGCTCCGGGTCGGCATACCGCACCTCGTCGTAGGTGAAGCCGATCATCTCGTCGGCGTACCGCTCGGCGTAGGCCGCCGGCGCCATGGTTCGGAACGGGAAGGCCGCGGCGGCACGGGCCTCGCGCTGCGGGTCGGCCGGGGGCCGCGCGGCGGGGTGCGAAGGCCGGCGGGCGTCGTGGCGCTCGCGCCACCGCCGGGTCAGGTGCTCGAGCCGCTGCCTCCTGCCGTCCACGACGGCAGCCTACCGAAGCTCAGCCGGCGGCGACGGGCGTGCCCGGCGCGACCGGCCGGGACGCATCGGTCCAATCCGGGGGCGGCCGCTATGATCCGTCCGATGACCGTGCTGGCCCCCGCCGCCTGGTGGCGCAACCTCGGGTCGCTGACCCGCTCCGGGAGCGCGGTCGAGGGCTTCTCCTGCTGGGAAGCGGCGCGTACCAGGTCGCCATCCTGTCGCTGCTGGTGCTGACGGTGCTGATGGTGCGCGGCTTCCTCATCGTCCGCGGCGTCCCGGAGGGCTCGCCACGCGCCGACCTCGAGGCGCTCGTACACCCACTGGAGCCGGCCGTCGTCCCGCCCGGGAAGGTCTCGGCATGACGGTCGTGGTCGCGCACCGCGGTGCATCGGCCTACCTGCCGGAGAACACCATGCCCGCCTTCGAGCGGGCGGTGGAGATGGGCGCCGATGCCATCGAGCTGGACGTGCATCTCACGGCGGACAGGCAGCTGGCCGTCATCCACGACGAGAGCGTGGACCGCACCACCGACGGTCACGGCCAGGTTTCGGCCATGACCATGGCGGACCTCCGGGAGCTGGACGCCGGCCATCAGTTCACCGATGCCGACGGCGCGTCCCCGCACCGCGGCCGCGGGCTGCGCATCCCGACGCTGGCCGAGATCCTGGCCTGGCTGCCCGATGGCGTCGGGCTGGTGGTCGAGATCAAGGCCCGCGCCGCGGCCGATGCGGTGGCCGAGGCGCTGCGCGGCAGCCGCGTGCGCGAGGCCGGCCAGGCGACCGTCATCAGCTTCGACGAGGCCACCCTGGATCGGGTCCACGACCTGGATGCCGAGCTGGCCACCGGCTACCTGCTGGTCCCCACCCAGCCGCTGGAGCCGGCGCTGCGCTGGGCGATCGAGCACGGGCATGCCGGGGTCCATCCCTGGGAGGGCGACCTTGGCCTCGATCCCGCGCCGGCGCTGGCCCAGGCGCAGGCCTACGGGCGGCTGGTGGGCTGCTACGTCGTCAACGACCCGCAGCGCATGCAGCACCTGGCCGCCTTCGGCCTGTGGGGCTTCGTGACCGATGTCCCGGACGTCGCCCGGCGGGCGCTCGGCCCGCGCGCCGGCACATAGGCCCACGCATGGCCCACCGGCCGGCTCGCCAGGTCCTCGGCCCGCGCGCTGGCTTCAGGCGGAGACGGAGGCCAGTTCGCCCAGGGCCGTGCGCGCGGTCTCGGCGTCATCCACCCCGAACGCCAGCGTGATGCGTCCGCCCTCCATCGCGGTGGGGAAGAGCGCGTCGATGTTCACGCCGGCGTCGGCGATCCGTCGGGTCGCGGCGGCCAGCGATCCGGGGCGATCCTCAAGCGATGCCGACACCAGCGTGCAGGTCCGGTAGGTCACGCCGCTCGCGTCGAGCACCGACCGCGTGCCGTCCGCGTCGTTGGTGAGCAGCGCCACCGTGCCGGTGTCCGACCCGCTGGCGCCGGCGATGCTGGTGATGTTGATGCCCTTCTCGGCGATCGCCTCGGCGAGGCCCGCCAGCATGCCCGGCCTGTTGTCCAGCTCGATGATGAATACGTCCATCTGATACACCTCCACCATCGAGTGTACGCCCGCTGTCATCATCTCCGGATGACCGCACCATCCGGCGTGAGCAGGCCGGCGCCGAAAGCACGCCTGGGGTTCGGCATCGTCGCGCGTCCCGAACCGGTACCACCAGACCTGGCGATGCTCGGCGGGCGGCTGGAGGAGCTCGGCTACGCCGAGCTCTGGGCCAACGACGGTCGCGGCCGGTCCGGGCTGGCGACGCTGGCCGCGGCACGGGGCGCCGCGAGGGCGCTCGATTTGGGCGTCGGGGTCGTGCCGCTCTCCGAGAAGGCGCCCGCCGGGGTTGCCGCGGAGGTCCAGGCGCGAGCCTTGCCGCTCGGGCGGCTGGTCCTGGGCGTGGGAACGGGCGGCGTCTCGTCGCTGGACCTGGTTCGGGACGGGGTGGCGGACCTCCGTCGACTGCTGCCCGGCGTCCGCCTCGCGATCGCGGCGCTCGGCCCGCGGATGTGCCGGCTGGGTGGCGAGGTCGCCGACGTGGTGCTCCTCAACTGGGCCTCTCCGGAGCGGATCGCCTGGGCCCGCGAGCGCATCGCCGCGGGCGCCGCGGCCGCCGGACGCCCCGTCCCGCGGGTCGCGGGCTACGTGCGCGTGGCGATCGGCCCTGATGCCGGCGAGCGCCTCGCCGCCGAGGCCGACCGCTACCGACGCCGGCCGGGACCCTACACCCGGCTCTTCGCGGAGCAGGAGGCGCTCGACGCTGCGCCGCCGGGCGTCGCCGCCCATGCCGCCGCGGACGTCCCCAAACTGCTCGCGGCGTACCGCGCGGCGCTGGACAGCTGCGTGGTGCGTGCGCTGCCGGTGGGCGAGTCGCCGGAGGAGCTCCTCGAGATCGCCGAGGCAGCCGCGCCGGCGACCTCCGGCGGCGGCTCCCCAACCGCCGGTTCGGCCGCTAGGCTGCGGCCATGACGTACAGCATCGTCGCCCGCGATCCCGAGACCGGCCGCTTCGGGATCGCCGTGCAGTCGCACTACCTCGGCGTGGGTCCGGTGGTGCCGTGGCTGGAGGCCGGCGTCGGCGGGGTGGCGACCCAGGCGCGCGCGAACACGTCGTTCGGGCCCATCGGCCTGGAGCTGCTGCGCGCGGGCCGATCGGCGGCCGAGGTGGTGGCCGCGCTCGTCGCGTCGGACGAGATGGCCGAGCACCGCCAGGTTGGGGTGGTGGACGCCCACGGCGGCGCCGCGGCCCACACCGGCAACCAGACCATTCCCGCCGCCGGCCACCTGGTGCGCGACGGTTTCACGGTCCAGGGCAACCTGCTGGAGCGCGACACGTGCTGGCCTGCCATGGCCGATGCCTATGAGGCCGGCCTGCGCGACGGCGTGCCGTTCGTCGAGCGTCTGCTCCGAGCCCTGGAGGCCGCCGAGCGCGAGGGCGGCGACGTGCGCGGCCGCCAGTCGGCCGCGATCCAGGTGGTCGACGGCTCGGCCCAGCCGGCCGCCTGGCGCGGCCGGATCATGGACATGCGCATCGAGGATCACCCCGACCCGGTCCCCGAGCTGCGGCGCATCGTCACCATCCAGCTGGCCTATGACCTCACCGATGACGAGGGCGACGCCGCCAAGGCCGGCATGGCCGCCGAGGAGCGCTACGCGCGGGCGCGCGAGATGGCGCCCGATGCCCACGAGCTCGCCTTCTGGCGCGGCGTCGAGCTGGCCGTGGCCGGCGAGGTGGAGGCGGGGCGCCGGGAGCTGGTGATCGCGTTCGCCGCCGACGATCGCTGGCGCCGGACGCTGCAGCACCTGGCCGAGTCCGGCCGCGAGGGCATGACCTCGGAGCTCGCGGCGCGGCTCACCGAGGGGGCGGGATGAGCCCGGGTGGTTCGTCGACGGTGGCCGCGGCCATCGCGGACCACGCTCAGCGCGGCCTTCCGACGGCCTCGCAGCAGCACGGCGAGAATGGTCCAAGGCACGCAGCGTGACCACCATTCACAGATCGGAAGTGGGGACCTCCTGACTTGCGAAATGTGAATCAGGGTCGCGTTACGTTGGCCGATCAGCGGTTTCCCCGGTCCTGCTGCCCGTATCCACGCTCAGCCGGCTGCTTGCGAAGCGCGAGCTGGGCACCCCCAGCCGCGTAACGTGACCACCATTCACAGATCGGAAGCGGGGCTCCCCGACTTGCGAATGTGACCAT
>JAPSGM010000007.1 GCA_031177555.1 Chloroflexota bacterium | reverse complement strand
GCGGTTCGCGGTCCGGATCTCCCGTTTGAGGAGGCCCAGCTGCGCTACCGCTCGAGCTCGGACGACGGCGTGACCTGGTCGGCTCGGCATTTGGTGCCCATCTCAGGAGCGGAACTCCGGCCCATCGGCGTGAGTGCGACCGCCACGGGTCCTCTCCTGGAGTGGTCCGCTACAACCGAGGTGCCGTTCCGTCGAGAGGTGTACATGGCCGGCGCGACGGGGCCATAGGGGTCAGGCGATGCCGGCCACCTCGTCCAGGTGCTGCAGCAGATCGTGCGCAACCAGCTCGATCTCCTTGTGGCGGAACTCGGCGGCTCGGTAGTGGCAGGCGATGATGCCGCTGCGGTGCACCCGTCGGAAGTCGCCGTAGACGAAAGCATATCGGGCCTTCGTCTGGTTCGATGCGCCGTCGGTGAGCCCGAGGTGCCACGCCGCGTAGTCGTCCCAGGTGTGCGACTCGAGATACCGGTTCTCGCCATCCGCCCGCGGCTGGCGCTCCCCCCAATCGCTGTCCAAGACGTACTGCCGCGCGCTGATCAGCTCACGAGCACGCTCGACGGCGCGCTCGTTGACCGAATACCTCGCCACGGGCCCAGTATGCGCGAGGCGTCAGTCGGGCGAGGCATGGATCATGCGGCGCCGGGCACCCAGGAGGTGCTCGATGACGATCCCGCAGCAGCCACCCGACCGCGAGATACCCGAGCCGCTGGAGCCGGACGTCGACGTCCCGGGCCAGGACGACCCGATGCCCGAAACGCCGCCGGACGAGTATCCGCAGACGCAGGACCCCGACTACCGCGCTCCGGGCACCGACGAGCCGCCGATGCAGGCGAGGTAGGCGCGGTCGCCTCAGGCGCTCGACGCGCGGGTGGCCCTCAGCAGCAGCATCACGCCGACGATGGCGACGACGAGGACGGCGATGGTCGCCAGGTCGCGGAAGATCAGGAGTGTCATCGGGACAAGCGTGGCGCCTGGATCCCGGTAATGGCATGGCTCGAAGGTCCTGAGACCAGCCCGACACCAAGAGGAGGCAGCCGTTCGAACCTTCTGTCCCGAGGGTTTTCAGCGACTGCCCCCTATTGAGCCGTTCGCGCGAGCGGTGTCGTTTGGGCGGAGCCATTCGGCAGCCGATCACGTGGACGGCAACAGACCGGGGACGGAGGAACCCCCGCGCCAGCTCCAGTGGATGGTCCGGTGAGCAGTCCCGCGTGCGATCCCGCGCCGCCTCTCGCGTCCGCGCCGTTGCCGACGACGGGTCGAGTGGGAAGTCGAGTGTCGCGTCGAGTGCTGCGCCCGGTGTCACCTCCGGTGGCTGATCGGGTCGCACCTCCGGCGCCCGGCCTGCACACAGGCTAGGCGGATGCGCATCGGGCGCCAAGCCCAGTTGTCCACGAGTTTCAGACTTCGCGCCGCACCTGTCCCCAGCGCATCCACATTCGTCACAAGACCGACGAGATGCAGGACACCAGGAGCCAGATCATGAGGATGATCCCGATGACAACGCCGATCAGGATTCTGCCCACGAGAGGCCTCCAGCTTCGTTCGCGTGCTCGGCGGGCAGGATGCAGGAAGCGTGCCGGTTGGCAGGTCGCCGGGCGTGAAGGCCGTGCTAGGCTGCTGCCCGCCAGCCCCACGAGGACCACGCGTCTGCGATGACCGGCGAGACCGTCGAGTGCTACAACTGCGGCCGGGCCAATCCGGCCTGGGCCCAGGTCTGCCGCTCGTGCGGGGTGCCGATCCGGCCCGGCGCCGCCCTCTCCCAGTCATCTGGCCCGATCCCGACCGATCGCGACTCACTCTTCTCCATGGCTGCCACCCTGGCCGCCATCGCCGGGGCGATCGTGCTGGGGTTGGTGCTGTCGGGCCTGATTCCCGACACGCCGCCCCTCGCCGAGGTGACCGAGACGCCGCAGCCGTCGCTGGACGCCGTCGCATCGGGCTCGCCCGCTACGTCCGGCGGCTCGGCAGGGAGCGCGGAGCCGTCGCCGGAGCTCCTTGGGACGATCGTCTTCGGGACCGGCGTCGACGAGGAGAGCCAGGTGGTGAACGAGACCGATACCTTCGGTCCCGGATCGCCGTTCTGCCACTCGATCCAGCTGACGGAGCGGTTCCGCGTGCGACGCATCCAGGAGGAGGTCCTGCGCGTGGAGGAGGACGGATCGCTCACCGAGGTGCAGCGGCGGCGGGGCAGCAACCTTGACGTCAACCGCCGGTCACGCGTCGCCGGCTGGTGCGCCCCCGGTGGCACCGATGAGCTGCTTGCCGATTGGGGGCCGGGCACCTACATCCTCCGCGACTACCGCAACCCCCGCACTCCCGAGCTGCTGGCCGAGGCCGAGTTCACGCTGACGGAGTAGGCCCCGGTCCCTCCGGCTCGCCGTCGGCGCCGGCGATCGCGGCCCAGGCATGGGCGTACAGGCGGGATCGGATCGGCAGGTAGCCCGGATAGTCGGCCCGCGCGCGCCGGACGGCGGCGGCGTCCAGGTGCGCCAGGGCGAGCTTGTCGCTCGTCTCCACCATGGTCTCGCCGTTGGGGTCCAGTGCGACGGACGGTCCGCCCAGGAGCACGCCCTCCTCCGGCGCCGGCCGGTTGACGCTCAGGACGTAGGCCGCGCTGGTCAGCGCATTGGCGCGGAAGACGACCTTCCATCGCTGGTAAGTGCGCTCCTCGCTGGCTCGAGGCACCAACACCGCCATTGCGCCCTGGCCGCCGAGCAGGTGTGATCCCTCCGGCCGATTGATGTCGCTGCAGATCTGAACGCCGATCGGCAGCCCGAACGCATCGATCCGCTGCGGCGCCGCGGTGCCCGGCTCGTAGTGGCTCGTCTCCCAGAAGCCGGGCTCCTCGGGCAGGTGGAGCTTCTCGTAGGTCGCGACCACGTTGCCGTTGCGGTCGAACACGAGCGCGCGGCTCGTCCTCCGGCCGGTCGCCGTGTCGCGGTGGATGATGCCGCCGACCAGCCCGATTCCCGCCTCGGCGGCGGCCTCCGCCTGGGCCGTGGCGCGGCGGCCGTCCATCGGCTCCGCGTCCTCGTCCACCGCGCCCTTGGTCGCCGCCCGCCACGGGTTGAGCGGCAGCTCCGGCAGCAGCGCCAGGTCGCCGCCCCGGTCCGCCGCCTCGCGCAGCCGATCCGCCAGGCGCGCCGGACCATCCGGCTCCCAGAACACCTCCGAGACGAGGGCCACCGTCAGGCGCCCATCGGTCCTCCCACCCGTCACCCCGCGAGAATACCCCGGTCCGGTCACGGCCCTTCGAGGAGCCCGCGTGACCGGGCCCAGCGCAACAGGCCAACCAGGTACGAGGCGTTGCGGGTGAGCTTGCCGTAGTCGCCGGGCCGGAGACTGCCGGTCTCGTTGTAGCGCTCGACGAAGCGCTCGACCGGTGGTCTGCCATCGGCCTGGCCGTAGCCGCTCGCGGCGGGCGTGAAGAACGGGGCGTCGCGGTAGATCCCCACCGTGAAATTCTTGCCCGTCACCGTCTCGAGCGTCTGTCCCTCCGCCGCACGGGCCAGCGCCAGCAGATGCTCGTAGGTCAGCGGCCCGTCGTTCCGTCGCGCCATGGCATCGGTAATGGGCCGAAATCCGCCTGGGCGTGGCTCGCGAGGAGGCACGGAGGAATCGCCCATTACTCCCGCAGAAACTCGCGGACGAGGTTCTGGAAGTGGTACACGCCGTTCTCCCGCTTGGCGCTGAACCGCCCGGACTGGTACGCCCGCGAGCGCAACCCGCGCTGAACCTGCTCGCAGATGACGATGTCCTCCTGCTGGATCTCATCGGAGAAGGCGATCGTCTGCTGCATGCTCTCCCATCCGGGCCCCGTGCCGGGCTCGGCGAAGAACCACTCGAAGATGGTGAGCGTGCGGTCCACGCCCAGCGGCAGGATCACGTTCGAGGACATGTTGTCCTGGTAGATGTTGAACATCGTGTTCGGGAAGAGCCAGTAGTAGAGGGCCGAGTCCTCGGCCCCCGGCTGCCGCAGGAAGCGCCGGTCGACCCCGATCTCCTCGCCGGGCCGCAGCTCCCGGATCGGCGCGTGCTGCTTCGAGTAGAAGCGGAACTCCTCCACCCGGTAGGCGTCGTACTCGAGCTCGCGAAACAGCTGCGGGTGCGCGATCGGCAGGTGGTAGCCCTCCAGGTAGTTGTCGACGTACACCTTCCAGTTGGCCTCGACCAGGTACTCGCGCCGCTCGACCAGCCGCATGCGGTCGACGTCGTAGCCGGCCGCCGCGACTTCCGCCGGGATGGCGCCCAGCACCTCCAGCAACGGCGGGGCCTCGTCCGAGAGGTTCACGAAGACGAACGGCCCCCAGGCCTCGACCCGAACGGGCACCAGGCCGAAGTCGGCCTTGTCGAAGCCCTGCGTCTCCTCCATCTCGGGGGCCGCGCGCAGGCAGCCGTCCAGGCCGTAGGTCCAGCCGTGGTACCGGCACTGCAACGACTTGCGGTTGCCCTTGCTCAGCGCGACCTGCCCGGCCCGATGCCGGCACACGTTGTAGAACGCGCGCAGCTCACCCTCCAGGCCGCGGGTGATGACGATCGGCTCGTCCAGGACGGTGACGGGCACGAAGTCGCCCACGCGCTGGAGATCATCGGTCCGGGCCACCAGCTGCCAGGTGCGCCCGAAGACCCGCTCCTTCTCGAGCTCGAGGTAGGCGGGGTCCAGGTAATGCGTGGCCGGAAGGGTGGCCGCCCGGCTCAGCGGGACCGATGGTACCTGCGGCGCCGAGGTGGTCGTCATGCGTGGAGTGTACCGATGCGGCCGCAGGGCCGGCGGCAGGCTACTCCTTGCCGCATCAGGCGTGAAAGTGCTACAACGTGCCGACCCGAGAGAGCGCACGGACGCTGGGACCCGGCGTGCCCGAGTGGAGGAGCAACGAACCCGATGGAGAACATGCGACGCATCGCGATCCTGCCAATGGCGGCCCTCCTGCTGGCGGCCTGCCAGACAGGGGGCGCCGGCTCGCCATCCGAGGCGGCGAGCGCCATGGCCAGCTCGGCCGCCAGCAGCGACACTGCCGGACCGGTCTGTGGCTCAGGAGAGGTGGACGGCTACCTGGCCCGCATCTGCGACGCCGGGGTCATCGTGGTGTCCACGGATCCCGAGTACCCGCCCCAGTCGTACCAGGATCTCGAGACCGAGGATTTCCTGGGCTTCGACGTCGACGTTGCGGCCGAGATCGCCAACCGGCTTGGCGTCGAAATCGAGTGGCAGACGCCGGCTTGGGAGACCATTACGGCCGGCAACTGGTCGGAGCGCTGGGACATGAGCGTGGGCTCCATGACGATCACGGAAGACCGCCAGGCAGTGATTGACTTCACGCAGCCCTATTACTACACGCCGGCCCAGATGGCGACGTACAGTGGAAGCGGAATCGCCTCGATCGAAGACCTCACTGGTGAGACGGTGTGCGTCGGCGCCGGCACGACCTATCTTCAGTGGCTGGAGGGAACGCTGGCTCTACCCGCGGAAGCTGGGGAAGTGGCCGAGCCGCCTGCTGACGTCTCCACCAAGACGTTCCGCACCGATGTGAACTGCGCCGAGGACTGGCGCGCAGGCCGCACCGGCTTCGCGGGCTGGCTGAGCTCGTCTACGACGGTGGCGGGGGCCATCGCCAGCGGGTTCGAGATCGAGACGGTCGGTGAGCCGGTCTTCTACGAGCCGCTGGCAGTCGCCTTCGACAACACCGTCGAAGACAACGATCCGCTCGTGGCTGCGGTCGATCAGATCATCGGCGAGATGCACGAGGACGGCACGCTCTCGGAGCTGAGCGAGAAGTGGTACTGCGCTGACGGCAGCTACCCATGCGAAGATCCATCGCAGGCGCTTGACCTGACCGTCCAGGAGTAAGCCCGATGTGACGAGGCCGGGCGCGGCCAAGCCGGCGCCCGGCCTTCCTACTTGGCCAGACGAGGGTCCTGAATGGCCGTAGGCGAGCTGTCCGAGAAGCGACCGACGCGGTACGAGATCGAGGACGTCGAGGCGGCGGACCGTCGATCGCGCTGGCGCTTCCGAATCCTCTTCGCGGTTGTCTGGCTGGGGCTGATCATCGGGCTGGCCGTGGGCTTGGCGCTGACCGGCCGGATCGATCCGGCCTTCATCCTCGAGGTCGGCCCATTCATCCTCGACGGGACGCCAACCACGCTCCTGATCTGCTTCAGCTCGATTCTTCTCGCGTGCGTGCTGGCGACCCTCGGCGCACTTGGTCGCCTTTCCGGAAATCCCGTCCTCAATGCCATTGCGTCGTTCTACGTGTCGCTCCTACGCGGCACACCACTCGTCGTCCAGATCCTGTTCTGGTACCTCGCCCTGCCGCAGTTCGGTGTTGTGCTCGATGCGCTGCCGGCCGGCATCGGAGCGCTGGCGTTCAACTACGGCGCCTACATGACCGAGATCTTCCGCGCCGGCGTCGAGGCAGTGCCCCGCGGCCAGCAGGAGGCGGCACGAGCGCTTGGTATGCGGGAGTCGGAGGTGATGCGACGAATCGTGTTCCCACAGGCCCTCCGAATCGTGACGCCAGCCATCGGGAACGAATTCATCGCGATGATCAAGGACAGCGCGCTCGTGTACCTGCTCGGCGTGCGCGAGGTCCTGTGGCGCGCCGACGTGATGGGAACGCGCTTCTTCCGCTCCACGGAGACGCTTCTCATCGCGGCGGTCGTGTACTGGATCCTGACCATCGTGCTCAGCTTTTTCCAGGAGCGGCTGGAACGCCGCATGGCTCGCGGCGACCGATGACGGCACGTCCTTCTACCCCACCTCCGCACCACCTCGGCGAGGAGGTGGTGCGCACCTCGGGGATCGAGAAGTACTTCGGCCGGAACCATGTCTTGCGCGGCATCGACCTCGAAGTTCGGCGGCGCGAGGCTGTCATGGTCATCGGCCGATCCGGATCGGGCAAGACGACGCTGCTGCGATGCATCAACTTCCTGGAGGAGCCGACCTCGGGCTGGGTGGAGGTCGATGGCCTGCGCGTCGAGGCCGATCCACTCCACGCTCGGAGCCGGCGCCACCGCGAGCAGATCCGTCAGATTCGGCTGCGCGCCGGCATGCTGTTCCAGGAGTTCAACCTCTTCCCGCACATGAGCGTGGTGCAGAACCTCATCGAGGCGCCGACGCGGGTCCGCGGCCTGCCGCGCGACGCTGCCTTGGAACTGGCCGAGCGCTACCTGGAGAAAGTGGGGCTGCTCGACAAGCGAAACGAGTATCCGGCGCGGCTATCGGGCGGACAAAAGCAGCGCGCGGCGATCGCACGCGCACTGTGCATGGAGCCCAAGGTGCTCCTCTTCGACGAGCCCACATCGGCCCTGGATCCCGAGCTGATCGGCGAGGTGCTCAACGTCATGGAGGACCTCGCGCACGAGGGCGTCACCATGATCGTCGTGACCCACGAGATGCATTTCGCGCGCGAGGCCGCCGACCGCGTCGTCTTCATGGAGGACGGCGTCATCCTGGAGCAGGGCCCGCCAGAGCAGGTGCTCAACGATCCGCACCGCGAGGAGACGCGGAATTTCCTGCGCCGATTCCTCCAGACCTGAAGTGGCCGGGTTACCGGTGCGCAACCATTTCGCGTCGTCCAGCGTCATAGCGGTCAACTCGGGCATGACAATTGCTTGCGCGAGCGCTCACCCGGGCACCCGCCCGCCGTTCCATATGGAGGGGAAACCTGTGGTCACCCGACGCTGCATCCACTGCGAGGCGGACATCGAGGTCCCCGCCGAGGACCGGATCAGCTGCCCCGTGTGCGGGGTGGATCCCGATCTCCCCCCGCTGGCGTACCGCTTCGAGGATGCCCCGAGCTTCTTCATGGCGGGCGACCCTCGCCGCCACGAGACCATGGAGGCCGCCTCCGGCACCTGACGGCTGCTCATCGGTTCCGGCGACGGGACCGGAGCATCGGTTGATTCCCCCGGATAGTCCGGCAGCGACTCTTAGCGCGCGTGCCGCGTGACGCCTTACGCGCCGATTACTGCGGCCTAACCCCGTAGACCTGGGCGCGGGGTAGGCGGGCGGCCTCGTCGCCGGCTCGGACGGGCTCGTGGGCCGGCTTGAAGGCGACCGGAACGTCGGCCGGCGTGCCGCCCTCCCGAGCGATCAACCAGCGCAGGCCCTTCCCGGTGAGCGTCGCTCCTCCGGCGGTGCCCGGCTCGATGAACGGCACCACCACCATCCCCTGCCGCCCCAGCCGCTCCACCAGCAGCTGCGTACGGAACGCGTCCACCTTCAGCTCGTCGGCAAGGGGCGACAGCTCGACGGTCTGGTTGGGGTAGCGCCGCAGGAGGCGCAGGACGGCGGCCGCGAGCTGGTCGTCAGAGATCGGCGCCTCCGTGGCGGCCGGCACCGTTGCGGACGACGCGGCCTCTCGCCCGTCGGGCGAGACGGTGGTCGACGCGTCCGAGAGGTCGTCCGCGCGGCGGCGCCTCACTGCCTTGCGCGGTCGTGGGCCGGTCACCAGGAGAGGATACCAGCGCTCAAGCGTCGGAAGCAGTCGGCCGCAGCTCGACGGCCACGGGCAGGCCCGCTGCCTGGCGGACGACCTCCCCCAGCCGGTCGTCCCACTCGGCGGTGTGCGGCAGACGCACCTGTCGCGTGGCCCCCGCCACGGGGATGCTGATCACCACCGGCATCGTTCCCGGGCGCCCGCGGATGGCAGCGGTGACGGACTCGATTGCGGGCAGCAGCCGGTCCATGGGCAGCCCCTCCTCGAACCCGATCTGGATCGTGCCTGCCCCGGTTGGCGCAACGGCCAGCGGGCGCGCGTCGGCAGGCGCCGGGGCTTCGTCCGACTCGGCTTCGGCGACGGGAAGAGCGGCGACGGCCGGTTCGCCAACGGCCAGCGCCACGGTCGCCGTTGGCGGCACGGTGGCCGGCGTCGGAACGCCATAGGGAGCCCCGTTCCCGTTCCCGTTGCGACCCGGGGCGCCGGGCCGCGGCGCGCGGGCCCGCAGCAGCCGGTCCCGCTCCGCCGAGTAGGCCAGCGGTCCCATGCGCACGGCGTCGTCCCAGGCGTGCACGGCCTCGCACAGCAGTTGCGACCCCTCGTCGCGGTGGTCCACGCGGCCGGTGACGAGGACGACGGAGTCATCGGCCCAGGCGCTGGCGGTATCGGCGAACACCTTGGGGAAGACGACGACCTCCACCGAGCCGGTGAGGTCCTCCAGGACCGCGACCAGCATCGTCGAGCCGGCGCGGGTTATGACGCGGCGCGAGCCCTGGATGATGCCGCCGATGGTCACCATCACACCATCCGCCTCCTCGGCCAGCTCGCCGGCGTAGGCGGTGACGTAGTCGGGCAGGACCGCCTCGACGTCGCCAAGCGGGTGCTCCGACAGGTACAGCCCCAGCAGCTCCTTCTCCCAGCGCAGCCGCTCGCGTCGCGGCACGTCGTCCTCCGCGGGCGCCCCGTCTCCGGCGACCGGACCGATGGGCGCCACGGGCGCCTCGGCAGGCAACGCGAAGAGGTCGAACAGCGTGCCCTGCCCGGCCGCCACGTCACGCTGGTGGCGCGACCCGGCCTCAAGGGCCACGTCCAGGCGCTGGAGGAGCACGCCCGGCGCCCCGAGCGACGCCACCGCTCCGGCCTTGATGAGCGACTCCACCACCCGCTTGTTGACCGTGTGCAGGTCCACGCGCCGGCACAGGTCGTCGAGCGAGGAGAAGGGGCCTGCCTCGTCGGAGGTGGCGCTCCGTCCCTCCCGTGCGGCGACGATGGCCTCGATCGCCCCCTCGCCGACGTTCTTGATGGCGGCCAGGCCGAAGCGGATGGCGGAGGTGCCGTCGGCATCGGTTTCGACCGAGAAGAGCGCTCCCGAGCGCTGGACGTCCGGCGGCCGGACCTCGATCCCCAGCCGCCGGCACTCGGCTACCACGGCGGCCACCTTCTCGGCGCGCTCCCGGAAGCCGTTGAGGACCGCGGTCATGAACTCGACCGGGTAGTTGGCCTTGAGGTAGGCGGTCTGGTAGGCGATGAGGCCGTAGCAGGTGGCGTGGGCCTTGTTGAAGCCGTATCGGGCGAAGGGCTCGAATGCGGCGAAGACCTGGTCCACCACCGAGGGCGGGATGCCCTTCTTCTTGGCGCCGGCCTTGAACTTGGCCTCGTGCTCGCGAAGGACCGATTCCTTCTTCTTGCGGATGGCGTAGCAGAGGTTGTCGGCCTCGGGGCCGGTGTAGTCGGCCATGGCGATGGCCGCGGTCATGATGTCTTCCTGGTAGACGAAGATGCCGTAGGTGTCGCGCAGCGCCGACTCCAGCGCCGGATGCAGGTAGGTGACCGCCTCCTGTCCGTGCTTGCGCCGGATGTAGGCCGGGATGTTGGCCATCGGGCCAGGACGGAAGAGGGCGACCATGGCCGCCAGGTCGCGCACCTCGGTGGGCTTCAGCTCCTTGACGTAGCGGCGCATCCCCGAGCCCTCCAGCTGGAAGATGCCGGTCGTCTCGCCGGTGGAGAGCAGCTCGAACGTCTTCGCGTCGTCGAGCGGCAGGTTGTCGACGTCGACATCCACGGACCGATGCGTCCGGATCAGGTCCACGGCATCGGCCAGGATGGTCAGGTTGATCAGGCCCAGGAAGTCGAACTTCAGGAGGCCCAGCGCCTCGCAGGCGTGCATCTCGAACTGGGTCATGGTCGTGCGGCCGTCGGTCGCGCGCTGGAGCGGCATGATCTCGGTGAGCGGCTCGCGGGAGATGACGATCCCGGCGGCATGGGTGGAGGCGTGGCGTGCCACGCCCTCCAGCTGCTTGGCCACGCCGATGAGCCGGTCCACCCGGTCGTCTCCCGCCATCAGCTCGCGCAGCTGGGGTGACGCCTCCACGGCGCGGTCCAGGCTGATGTTCAGCTCGTTCGGCACCGCCTTGGCCACGCGGTCGGCCTCGGCGTAGGTCAGGCCCATGGCCCGTCCGACGTCCCGGATGGCTGCCTTGGCGCCCAGCGTCCCGAAGGTGATGATCTGCGCCACCCGGTCGTCGCCGTACTTGCGGGTTACGTACTCGATCACCTCGTCCCGGCGCGAGTCCTGGAAGTCGATGTCGATGTCCGGCATCGTCACCCGGTCCGGGTTGAGGAATCGCTCGAACGGCAGCCCGTACTCCAGCGGGTCGACCGGCGTGATGCCCAGCGAGTACGTGACGATCGAGCCCGGCGCGCTTCCCCGGCAGGTCGTCATGATCCCCTGCTCGCGCGCGAAGCGCGTGAAGTCGGCCACGATCAGGAAGTAGGCGCTGTACCCCATCCGGTCGATGATTCCCAGCTCGTAGTCGAGCCGGTGCCGGATCTCACCGGTGACGCGGGGGTATCGGTCCACGAGGCCGCGCTCGCACTCCTTGCGGAGCCAGGAGGCGGCGGTCTCGCCATCGGGCACGGGGAAGTGCGGGAGGCGGAGCTCTTCGAAGGAGAGCCGCAGGTCGACCATGTCGGCCACGCGCAGGGTGTTGTCCATGGCCTCGGGGAGCTCGCCGCGGAAGAGGCGGCGCATCTCGGCCGGGGACTTCAGGTAGAACTCGCTCGTCTCGAAGCGCAGCCGTCCGGCGGTGTCCAGGTTGCTGCCGGTGCCGATGCACAGCAGCAGGTCGTGCGCCTCGTGCTGGTCCGGGACGGTGTAGTGGGTGTCGTTGGTGGCCAGCAGCGGGATGTTCATGTCCCGCGCCAGCTCCACCAGCTGCGGGTGCAGGCGGCTCTGCTCCGGGACCCCGTGGTCCTGCACCTCGATGAAGAAGTTCTCCGGCCCCAGGATGGACCGATAGTCGTCGGCCGCCTGGCGGGCTCCCTTCTCGTCCCCCGCCGCCAGCTTGCGCAGGATCTCCCCGCCCAGGCAGGCTGATGTGCCGATGAGGCCCTCGGCGTGCCGGCTGAGCAGCTCCTTGTCGATGCGCGGCTTGTAGTAGTAGCCGTCCAGGTGCGCGGCGGTGGTCAGGGCCAGCAGGTTGCGGTAGCCGACCTCGTTCTTGGCGAGGAGGAGCATGTGGTGGTTGTCAGCGTCGAGCTTGCCTTCCTTGTCGGTCATGCGCCGGACGGAGACGTACTGCTCGATCCCGATGATCGGCTTGATGCCCGCCGCGGTGGCCGCGGAGTAGAACTCGATGGCCCCGTACATCGCGCCATGGTCGGTCACGGCCAGGGCCTTCATGCCCAGGTCCGCGGCGCGCTGGGCTATCTCGCGGTTGCGGGAAAGGCCGTCGAGGAGGCTGAACTCGGAGTGGACGTGGAGGTGGACGAAGTCGTCTGCGCGGGCAATCTCGGGGCGCTGGGTCACCGCGTGGAGTGTGCCAGATCAGCGGAGGCCGGATGCCGAGAATCCGGCCGCCGGGCCCGTCGCCGATAGCTACGCATGGGTCGGAGGGCGGATCCTCAAGCCGCGGATGCCCTCGAAGTCGCGGACGTTGCGCGTGACGAGCGTGAGACGATGCTCGAGGGCCGTCGCCGCGAGGAGCGCATCCGGCAACCGCAGGCCGGAGTCCCGTCGTAATCGACCGGCTCGTTCGGCAATCGCGGCGTCCACGGGAAGATCCGTCATCGGTTCCAGCAGCCGTCGGATGCGACGTTCCTCGGTCCGGCGCCCAGAGAAGAGCTCGGCACGACTGATGGCGGAGACGTGGAGGTCGTCGCGGCCCGCGACGATGCGTCGGTGTCCGCGAAGGTGGTCGACGAGGACGTCGCTATCGAGCAGGGTCCGCGTCACGATCCCATTCGTCCCGGCCCGGCACCTCGAGATCCGGGAGCGTCCCGAACGTCTCGTCGAGCGCGCCCTGGGGGTCCGGGCGGTCCTCGGCCAGGTAGGCGTCGACGGCCTCGCGGATCATGCGGGCCATCGGCGCGCCGGACCGTCGCCCACGCGCGTCGAGCCGCCGCCGCTGGTCATCGGTCAGGTATATCTGCGTGCGCGTGCTTGGCATATACAGCGCAGTATACAGCATTCAGTTTCGAGGGCAGGCCGCGGAACTCACCTTAGGACGCGGTACTTGAGGTGCGCTACGCCCGGCGCCTCGACCACGCGGACCATCTCCAGCTTCACGTCCGGGCCGACGCCGGCGAAGAGGCGCGCGCCGCCGCCCAGGACGATCGGGACGACATGGAGCTCCAGCTCGTCGACGAGTCCGGCGGCCAGGTACTGGTTGATGGTGTCGGCGCCACCCCCGATGAACACGTCCTTGTCGCCGGCGGCCTCCCTCGCGCGCTCCAGGGCGGAATGGATGCCATCGGTCACGAAGGTGAAGGTGGTATCCGAGAGGGTCAGCCGCTCCCGCTCGTGGTGGGTGAGGACGAAGACCGGCTTGTGGAAGGGCGGGTTTTCGCCCCACCAGCCCTGCCATGCATCGTCGCCCCAAGGGCCGCGGGCGGGCGGGCCGAACTTGCCGCGACCCATGATCTCGGCGCCGACGTTCGCGTACTCCTCCATCACCACGGGGGTGCTGCCGTTCTCCTCGCCGCCCTCCATGCCGCTGGCCTCGCGCCACGCCTTCAGCGCGACCACCCAGTCGTGGAGCCGCTCGCCGCCCTCGCCGAGCGGCTCATCCATGCTCTGGTGGGGACCGGCAACGTGGCCGTCCAACGAGCTGGAGATGTGCACTCTTACCTTGCTCATGACCCGATAGACCCGCCTTTGTCGAGAGACTCATCGGTAGCGTCCCAGTGAACGGCGGCGGGGGCGGTGGCTTCGGGCAGCGGCAACGTCGCCGCTTCCTGCTCGACGGCGGTTCGTGCCTCGGCGGACAGCTGCCGCCACGGCGAGACGACGACGATCGCTTTCGAGCGGCGCCAGGTGCCGACGATCTCACCGCCGACGATGACGGCTCCCGGCCAGACGCGCGAGGTCCACAGCTCGGCGCGGTGGGCGGCATCAGGGACGAGGAACTCGCGATCGGCGTTCCAGAGCAGGTAGTACGGGTCCCCGCTCGGCAGGAGCCGAGCGGGTGCCGGCGGAGCGGCCGGCGCGCGGAACGATGCTTCGTCCTCGGCGAGAATCCAGCCCTTGCCCACGGCCGTCCGCACCGCCACGAGCGACGGCCGCAGCTTCTCGCACGCGGCCAGGGCCGGCGGCCCGTCGATGCCGCCCCATCGAACGAGCGACTCGACGGTGGAGGGCCCGTACAAGTGGAGGTAGCGGCGGACGAGCTCCGTGAGCGCCTCCATCGGCTCCATCTCCGGAGGCGGCACGGTCCAGATGGTGGGCTGCCGGGCGCCGTCCCATCGGATGTGAACCCGCCCCGTCAGAGAGGCGTAGCGCAGGCTGTTCGGATGCACGCCGAGCGCGGCTCCGGCGTCGTCCACGCGCTGGCGCCGACCGTCGAGGTGCTCGTGCAGGCGCGTGGCGAGGTCAAGCGCACGCTCGCGGAGGCGGCCCTTCTCGGGTAGGCGGGCGAGCGTGAAGGCCGCGTGCGCGTCCGACGGGACGACGAAGGCCGTGTAGCGCGGACCCCAGACCTGGACGAGAGCCGGGTCGTCGAGGGCATCGGGCGCCACCCCCTCCACCCGGGCGTGGAGCGAATGGAGCGCCGATCTCGGAACGCTGTCCTGCAGGCCGGCCCCCGCGGCACGCCGCAGCGAATCGCCACCTGGCGGGAGGCGCTGCTCGAGCGCCTGGACGCGCCGCCGGAAGGCGAGGATCTGCTCGCGCGTGAGCTCGAGCTGACTCACGATGTGCGGATCCGGGTTGCCTGCGACCAGACGGCCAGCCATCGGCCATTACGAAGTTCGTAGACGTCCGTGTGCCAGAACCGATCCGTGTCCTGGACGCCATCCCAGATGATGTCGATAGCGACCCGATACCGAAGTGCGGCCGCCGACGGCCCGAGCAGCCGGACCGTGATCTCTCCCTCCGGCTCGAAGCGCCGATACCGCAGCGTCCCGTCGGAAATGCCGGTGAGGTACTCGGTCTTGGAAAGCGCGGCGCCACCGGGCGTGATGAGCTGGTAGTCCTCCGCGTGGAGGGCATCGGAGGTATCCATGTTCGCGTCGACGAGCGCGCGCAGCCGTGCGCGCTCGGTACTCCGGAGCAGCTCTTCAAGGTCCGCGTCCTGGGAGTTCACATGCGGTTGCCTCCGTCAGGCGGCGTCTTCCGGCTCGGGCGGCGCCGATCCATCTGGCCAGGCGGCAATGCAGACCCGGTTGCCGGCTCGGTCGGCCAGGGTCCAGTAGCCGGGAGCCGAGTCGTCCACGATGCGGCCGCCCGCGGCGAGCGCCGCCGCCAGGCGCTCCTCGACGTGCTCGCGCGCGACCGAGACGTCAATGTGCATCGCGTGCCGCAGCGGCTTGGCCGGGTCGAGCTCCTGCATCCAGACCGTCGAGCCGTGCCCGAGCAAGTCTACGGCGTTGTCGTCGGCCATCGGCGCGTAGCCCAGGACCGCGCGCCAGAAGCCGATGTCGATCGCGTCGGGCTTTGACGCGATCGCGAGCTGCACCTCCTGCGCGGCGCTGGGGTCGGCGACGGCTCCGTGCTCCCGGGCGACAGCCGATACGGCCCGCGCCAGCTCCACGTGGCGGGCCTCCAGGCCCCACAGATCGCGCGTCAGCCGCACGGTGAGGCGGTCCGATGCCAGGGTCAGCAGGGTCGCGGAGCCGTCGAGGCCGGGCAAGGCCGCCACCGCCTCCGCCAGCCGTGCCGCTTCGCCGAGCGAACTCATGCGAAATACCGCGGTCGCGCCGCCGTGCAGCACCACCCAGTCATCGACACCATCCGCGGAGAGGAACTCCAGCCAGCCTTCCTTGCTCATCGCAGACCTCCACGCGAAACGGTAGCCGCGATCGCGGGCATACCGCCACTACGTCGCGCTGTCGATCGTCGGCGTTGATGGGTTGCCGGACAGCGGGTACTTCCGCGCCAAGGTCGCCCAGGCGGCCATCATCTCCGAGTCCGGCATTTCCGGCAGGCCAGCATGGCATCGGCGCCATCTCAGTAATGCAGTGAGCCAGCCGGGCGATCCCGGCCGAGACTACCGGCGGCGGTCCCGCCACCGCAGCGCCAACCAGACAACCACGCCCGTCGCTGTCCCGGCCGCGACGGCCGGCCATCCCCCACATGGCACCGTCCACCAGCCGAACATCCCGAAGCAGATTGGCGGGTCGGTATCGACGCCCCCGCCCCATGGGAAGAGGAGCGCGAATACGACGAACCCTGCGAGGACAGCGATTGCGACCCTGCGCTTCATCAGCGGCTCCATCCGGTCATCATGCGAGCTCGAACTGCCCGAACCAGTAGCCGCGGACGACGTCGTGGGTCGCGATGAGCCGGTAGCCGGCATCGGTCATCTCGCGCAGCACTCGGCGCGGCGATGACGCGTGAGGCGCGAGCCACCCGGCCAGCAAGCCCTCCCGCCGTGACTCGAGGATCGCGACCCGCGCGCCGGGCCGAAGGTGGGTCCGCGCCTCTGCGAAGTACTTCGACGGTTCCGGCAGGTGATGGTAGGTGGCGGAGACAAAGAGCACGTCCACCGGCTCCGGGATCTCGAGGCGGTCGCGGTTCACCGTCACCGGTCGGAGGGTCGCGATCCCGCGCTCATCCGCGGCCCGGCGGAGGTCGTCGAGCGTGCTTTGGCTCGCGTCGAGCGCGTAGACAACGCCGTCCGGCTCGACCGCGCGAGCAAGCCGCAGGGTGAAGTGCCCTGCGCCAGGACCAAGGTCGCCGACGACCATGCCGGGTCGAAGGTCGAGGACCGCGATGACCGCGTCCGGGTCGCGCAGCCGATCCTGGCGCGTGCCGGCGGCATACAGCCAACGGCGGAGCCGGCCGGCCAGCCCCTCGAGCGTCACCCGTCAGGGAGCGTGATCACGACCTTGCCCCGCGCGTGGCCGTCCTCGACCCAGCTGAGCGCCTCGACGACCTGGTCGAGCGGATAGCGCCGATCGATGACCGGCCTGACCTTTCCGGCCGCGATGAGCTCCTTCAGGGCGTCGACGTCGGGCCGATGCATCGGTTTCCACCACAGCATCAGGCCGGACCATTTGTCGCCGAAGCGCGACATCAGCAGGCTGCCGCCGAGGGCCGCGAGGATGGTGCCGGTGTCGCCGCCCATGGTCAGGTAGACGCCGCCCGACTTCAGCGCGCGCCGCGCGGCGCGAACCGGATGGTGTGCGTCCACCGCCACGATCCAGTCGTAACGCTCCCCCGCCTTCGTATAGTCCACCGTTTCGTAGTCAATGACGTGGTCGGCGCCGAGCGAGCGAACGAAGTCGAGCTTGTCGCCGCGTGCGACGCCGGTCACCTCCGCGCGCATGGCCTTCGCGATCTGGACGGCGAACGGACCGACGTTGCCCGATGCGCCGTCGATCAGCACCTTGCCCCCGGGCTTGAAGGTCCGGCCGCTGCGCAGGCGCATGCCCTGGAGCGCCAGGACTGCCGAGTGCGGCAGGGTGGCGGCCTCCTCGAACGACATGCCTATCGGAATCGGCTCGAAGGCCTTCTCGCGCGCACAGACGTACTGGGCGAACGCTCCGAAATGCCCGGCCGCGAACATATCGGTCATGACCTGGTCGCCGGGCTTGAAGCGAGTCGCGTCGGGACCGACCGCCTCGACCACACCGGCCGCATCGGTGCCCATCTCCTGGCTCCTGGGTGCGCGAATGCCCATGAACAGGCGCATGAACCCCGGCTTCGGCTTCAGGCCATCCAGGTCGGCACGGTTGACCGATGCGGCCCGCACGCGCGCCAAGACCTCGTCGCCGGTGGGCGTCGGTCGCTCGATCTCCCGGATCCCCACGACATCGGGCGAACCATACCGGTCGGCGTATGCCGCCTTCATTCGATTGGCGGAGCTCACTCGAGCAGCCGGCCCGCGGTGAGCTCGACTGGCTCCTGGGTCCACGTGACCAGCTCACCCGGCACCGGCGGCACCGGCTCGGGCCACGGCGTCATCCGTGCATCCACGTGGAAGTTGACGCGCAGTGCCGGATCGAGATTCTCGAAGTCAGAGCGGATCTGCGCGCCGCGCGTCTCCCGCCGCTCGATCGCCGAGCGCAGGGTGGCCTCTGCGGCCAGGAGGCCCGCGCGCAGGTCGAGCGCGTGCGCCAGGTCGGTCCAGCCCTCCGAGCCGGGTCGCACGTCGACGTCCTCGGCCGCCTCTCGCAGGGCGGCGACCTCGTCGAGGCCGGCGCGGAGGCCGGCATCGCTGCGGACGACGCCGCACGACTCCCACATCGTGTCGCGCAGGCGGCGCTGCAGCGGGCGCGCCAGCTCGGTTCCGGGGCGGGTCAGCGCCTCCAGCTCCGCGAGTCCCTCGTCGATCACCGGGCGTGATCGCCGGAAGATCTCACCCTCGAGCGAGAAGGTGGCCGCCGCCTCACCAGCCCGCCGCCCGGCGATCAGTGCCTCGCCGAGCGAGTTGCCGCCCAGCCGGTTCGCCCCGTGCAGGCCGCCCACGCACTCGCCGGCGGCATACAGGCCGCGAACGTCGGTGGCGTGTGTGTCGGGATCGACGACGATGCCGCCCATCGAGTAGTGGGCGGTCGGCGCGACCTCCATCGGCTCCTGCGAGATGTCGAGCATCTGCCACTCGATGAACTGCCGGTACATGCGGGGCAGCCGCTCGGTGATGTGCTGCTTGCCCCGATGGCTGACGTCGAGGAACACGCCACCATGCGGCCCACCCCGCCCCTCGGCGATCTCGGTGTAATTGGCGAGCGCTACCCGGTCACGTGAGCTGAGCTCGAGCCGATCCGGGTCGTAACGCTCCATGAACCGCTCGGCGAGCGAGTTGAGCAGCCGGCCACCCTCGCCGCGCACGGCCTCGGTCACCAGCGTGCCGGCGGCTTCCTCGGGATGGACCATGCCGGTCGGGTGGAACTGCACGAGCT
>JAPSGM010000074.1 GCA_031177555.1 Chloroflexota bacterium | reverse complement strand
CGGCGGCTGAGATGACCGCACAGGTCACGGAGAGGACCTCTCCAGGCCAGTTGCAGGGCCGAACCAGCCACGGGCTGGCTCAATGGCGACGGAGCCACCGGCCCGACCGCCTCCCTGGTCCGGTCAGTCGCGGGCTGGCTAACAGGTTGGCGCGGTCGAGCGCCGATGTCTCCTGCCAGCCGCGGTGCATGTTTCCGGGACCCGATCGCGCGTGGCGCACGTGCACCTGGGTATTGCATTCGCAATCGGCCCGATGCATGCTCGTCCATCGGCGGCGTGATGTGCCCGATGGCTGCCCAGCGGCAGCGCCGCGACGCTCCGAGCAGGAGGGGAACCCATGCGTCGCGTCCCACACGGCGGGTTGGCCGGAACGTCCGCTGCGCTGTGCCTGGTCATCGGGCTCTTGGCACCCGCCACTGTCCTGGCGGACCCGCCCGAACGGTTCAGCGAGACCACCCTGAGCGTGGAATGCCCGCTCCTCGTCACCGACGACGGTACGCTGACCGCGTTTGCCTTCACCAGCGACCTCGGCTTCGGCGACGCCTTCATCGCGTACTGGACCGAGGAGCCGACTTCGGAGGAGGTCTTTCCGGCCCTCGAGGGCTTCACGGACAGCATCGCCGCCGATGGGCTGACCATCCAGGCGCACCTGTTCCTCTCCGGGCCCGATGACGCCTCCGGCGAGGCCACCCTGACCGCCACCCTGACGCCCGAGGGCGAGCCGATCCCCTTCAGCGACAAGGGCAAGCACTTCAAGTTCAGCGGGACGACACAGATGGCCTCCGTGGCGGGGTCGGTGGTGATCGACGCCCCCGACGTGGTCGGCCCGGAACCCATCACCTTCGACCTCGCAGCCTGCGAGGGCTTCATCACCGAGGCGGCGGTCTTCCAGGTGATCCCCGGGACCTTCCACGACGTCCATGACGAGGTCGGAATCGCCTGCTCACTGGAGACGGAGGGAGCCACGGCCTTCCTCGGCGGCTTCTCCCTGATCTTCGAGGGCGAGTTCGCGTTCGGCTTCGTGGATGTGATGTTCGAGCCCGAGGGCGGTGACCCGCTGTTCGGTGGCACGGACGCCCTGCTGACGCCGTCGGGCGTGGAAGCGACCTTCGAGCTGGTCGACCCGGAGACCGGTGAGCCCGCCGGAAGCGCCGAGCTTTCGGCGGCGTTCACGCCCGGCGAGGTGGAGCTGGGCCGGCGCGTGGCCCAGAACTACGTGCAGAAGATGCGTGTCACCGAGCTCCTGGTGGATGGTGAGCTGGTCATCGAGGCCGGTGCCGACACGTTCACCTTCGACCTGGCCGCCTGCGACGCCAACCTGCTCGAGTTCCACAACATCTTCCACTCGCCAAACGGACCCAAGGCCGACCGGCGGGTGCCGGCCAACGACACGCCTGACGGCGCCATCGCGCTGGAGGTAGGCGACCGGCATCGCCAGTTCACCGGCGGTGCCAGCATCGCGCCGGAGGAGCCGTGCTTCTTCGACTTCGGTGACGGCGAGCTGTTTGAGCACTTCTGGGGCCGCACGGTGTGGTTCACCGTTGAGGGCACCGGCGGCGAGATCACGATCGACCCGTCGCGCAGCGACTTCGACACGTCAGTGGCGGCGTATGCCGACACCGGCGGCGGGCTGGAGCATCTTGCCTGCGTGGACGACGACTTCAGCGATCCGTTCCAGGATCCACAGGCGCCGCTCACGTTCGACACCGAGGCCGGCGTGACGTACTACATCCAGGTTGGCGGCTTCGACCTCGGCAGCCTGTTCGAGGAGGAGCCGACGCCCGAGTACGGCCAGCTGCGCCTCCGGGTGCGCTGACCGAACCGTTTCGCCTGGGCCGATGCCGCCGCAGCCGCGGCGGTATCGGTCCCGTTCAGGCGGTGAGCTCGCGAAGGATGGCCGGCAGCGACTGGACGGCCAGCGACAGGTGCCCGTGCTCAGGGTGGAGGTGCGGACACGCCGATCCCACCTGCCGCGACAGCCATTCCCCGTGGGCGTAAGGCACCATCCGATCGTGGCCGCCCTGCCAGACGTGCACGGGCACCCCGATCACGCCGGTGTCGAAGCCCCACGGCCGCGTGAACGCCACGTCGTCGTCGAACCACCCCCAGTAGGAGTGACGCAGGCCGTCGTGCCAGGCGGCTGCGATCCAGCCCGCCAGCTCGTCGTCGATGGCGGCGCGGTCCACCTCGTCCACCAGGCCACCCAGGCCATCGGCGACGTCGCCGGGCGAGATGGCGCGGAAGATCGGCCAGGCCTGCTCCATGAACGCGATGAGGCGCTCCGACCCCTCCAGCGCGGCTTCGAACTCCTCGATGTTCTCCTCGCCCATGCCGGCCAGCCAGTCCAGCCCGTCGGCCCGGTAGGGCGCCACGCAACCGATCAATGCCGCGCCCAAGATGCGCTCCGGCAGCAGCGCCGCGCACGCCAGTGCATGAGGTCCGCCGCCTGACCAGCCCAGCACGTACGCCTTCTCGGCACCGATGTGGTCCAAGACTTCGGCCGTGTCCGCAGCGACGTCCGCCACGCTCCGGCCGGGGCGGCGCGTGCTGCTCCCGTATCCCGGGCGGCTGAAGCTCACCAAGCGCAGCCCAGCCTCCTGGACGGCGGACATCAGGCTTTCGTTCGGGAGGCCGCTGCTGGGCGTGCCGGCGTGGAAGAGCAGCGGGCTGGCGTCATCGGGCCCGGCCACCCAGACGTCCAGTGACCTGCCGTCGCGTAGCCGGATCGGGATGGGGGATACCGTCACGTGCCGGAGTATGCGCTCATGTCCGGTGCTGACTGGACGCCACGCTGATTCCGCCGCCTGCGCTTGGAGGCGCTCCAAGGAGTATGGTCGTCGACGTGGACGCAGCCGAACCGATTTCCGACCTGCCTATGGCCGGCAACCGGCTCATCGGTGCCTCCTGCTCGCTGAGCGCGGCCGACATGCGCGAGCGTCTGGCCGAATGGCGCACGTTGCGCGACCGGGCCACCGCGGCCGATCGGATCCCTGGTGGCATGCGCCTCGCCTTCGACGCGGCGGTGCCGATCGGGCCCATCGCCGACCTCGTCTCGCGCGAGTCCGAGTGCTGCGCGTTCTACTCGTTCGCCATTGCGGTCGACGGTCCGATGCGCGAGCTACGGATCAGTGCCGGGCCCGGCAACGAGGCGGCGGTGCAGGCGCTGCTCGGGCTCGGTTCGTAACGCGCGGCCGCTCCACGGGCAGGGTCTCGGCTCTGGAGGGTTAGCCACCCGGCGGCTGATGCGACCGAGCAGGCCGCCGAGAAGAGCGCTCACCGGTCAACTGAGCCGTGGGCTGGCTGAACGCGCGATGGAGCGGTCGATTCGACCGGCTCCGTGGTCCGCTCAGCCGCGGGCTGGCTAAGTCCGACGCGCCACGCAGGCCACGCGGGCCATGCAGGTCCTGCACTCGGCCTGTCATCCGGCCTCCGCCAGGCGGTCCGCCTGGGCACGCAGCGCATCGGTTACTCGGGCCAACGGCGGCAGGAAGAGGGGCGGGCAGGCGTCGCGGCAGCGGGTCGCCAAATCGGCGATCTCTCGCAGCCGCTCCTCCATGATCGTCCAGGCCGCCTCGCGGTGCGGCAGCAGGTAGTCCACGTCGTAGAACAGCTCGAAGGCCGGGCCCACCGTGCGCCCTGGCTGCTCCGGGCCGATCGGCATCCGGGTCACCAGCGATCCCAGCGGCTTGACGGCGGCGTACATGAGGCCGACGGCGACATCGGCCAGGGTGGACAGCTGCTGTGGCGTCTCGCCGCTGTTCGTGAAGTACCGCGACAGCATCTGGAGCAGCACCTCGTACACGGCGTTGAGCAGGTCAGCCACGCGGGCGCTGAAGTGGTCGGTGATGAGCGTCACCTCCTGGCCGCTGGCGGGTGCACGGACGTGCGCCAGCAGCACCGGCCGCGTGGGATCGAATGACGGGTCCGCCTCGCGCATGGCGAGGTACTCGTCCAGGATCCGGATCAGTCGGCCGAAGTGCGCGTCGTGCCAATCTCCGCGGGCGCCCTCGCCCTGCTCCACGATGGTGTCGATGGCCGTGTGCGCCGAGGCCAGGTCCGTCACCGGCACCAGCTCCTCCCAGCGGAAGTGCTCGGCGGTCGCCTGCGCCCGTTCGGGCCCGATGAACAGGCCTGGCTCCCCTATCCTCCCCGCCAGCTCGCCCAGCCCGTCCTCGATGGACCGGTACAGGTTGCCGATGGTGTCGAAGTCCTGCATGTGCGGCCCAATCTCGTCCTCCTCGGCATGCGGCAGCTCCGCGGCCTTCTCCAGGGCCGAGAACCCCTCGATGTCCTGCATGTCCATGCCGTCGGGGCGCTCCAGGTAGGCGAAGTGGCGAAGCGCTGGCTCGCCGAAGGGCAGGAGCGCGATCTGCACGCCGGCCGGATAGGCGCGCGGGGGCAGCGGCACGTTCGGTCGCGCCAGTCGCGGTGCGGCTCCCACCGCGGCGAGCAGGTTCTGCACCAGCGCCAGGTGCAGCATCTCCTGCTCCGCGATCTCCAGCAGGTCACGGCGCCAGCGCTTCACCGCGGCGGTGGCGTCGGGGCTGAGGCCCTCCTTCTCCGACTCCTTGAGCGAGAAGGCGGCGTAGACATACTGGCACATGACCAGGTGCTCGAGCTCGGCCGCCTTGCCCAGGGTGTAGATCAGCGCCTCGCGATGGGCGATGACCATGCGGCCGTGGCTCTCCACGGCTTCGCCGCGGACCTCCATGACGTGGGCGAGCGGCCCCTCGGGATCAATCGGTTGGAGTGGCTCGGCCATACGGTGCTCCTATGTCAGGCCGCGGCCACCAGGCCGGCGGGTTGGCTCACCTGAGCCGGCTCATCGTCACGCATCCGGCGCCACACCTCGTCGCTGATCCGGCGCCGCAGGTCGCAGAGAACCTGACTCTCAGGCCAGTCTAGCCCGAGAGACCGGCCTCGCCGGAGGGGCCGCCGCCATTTTCGCCTGAAGCATGTTCGTGGGCCTGAGCCTCGCTTGTTGCCGCCGATGTGCTCGCCAGCGCAAAACCGCGATCCCAGCGGGCCGAAATCGCGGCCTTCTTCGTGAATCCATGCTCCACAGGAAAACGCGCGTCGATGCGCGTGCCGGGCGCCATCCCGCGCCGGCCCGTCGGGCGCACCTCAGGCGCACCTCAAGCGCGACACCACCCCGGTAGCGATCCAACCTTGCGCGCCATGCCCCCCGCCGTGGACAATCGGGCTCGATGCCGCCGCTCGACGATACTGCCGCCGCGTCCGACGACCTCCGCACCGGCCTGCTCGCGCTGCAGGAGGTTGCCCGTCGCGCGGCCGCCGCCGGCCGCTTCCAGGTGCACGCCGAGGAGCGCCTGCTCCAGCTGATCGTCGACGCCACGGCGAGCCTGTTCGGGGCCGAGGCCGCGTCCATCGCGCTGTTCGAACGCGACCCGGATCGCCTGGAGTTCCGCGTCGCCGGCGGCGAGCAGGGGTCCGACGTGGTCGGCATGTCGGTGGCTCCCACCGAAGGCATCGTGGGCTACGTCTTCTCCACCGGTGAATCGGTGGCGCTGTCGGATATCGCCTCGGACCCGCGCTTCGATCGGCAGGTCGCGGAGCGGACGGGCTACGTGCCGCGGTCGGTGGCCGCGGTCCCGCTGGTCACCGACGAGCAGGTCGTCGGCGTGCTGCAGGCCCTGGACAAGCACTCGGGCGAGACGTTCTCGGTCCGCGACATGGAGCTGCTCGCCACCTTCGCGGCCCAGGCGGGCGCGGCCATCTCCGGCACGCGCGTCCAGCACGACCTGCCGCTCCTTCTGGCCTCGGCCATGCGCGAGCTGGTGCCCGACATGACTGACGACCAGGTGCGTGCCCTCGTCAGCACCGCCACAAACGGCCTCGACGCCGATGCCGCCACGCCATTCTGGGCCTTGGTCGACCAGGTCAGCCGCCTTCGCGACCTCGGCGAGGAGGAGCTGGACCTCGTCGGCGACATGCTGGGCGTGGTCGCCACGCACCAGTCGCATCGGGGCCGATTCGGCCGCCGCTGAGGAGACGCCAGCTGCCCGCGCCCGACGAGCTTCCGGCCTGGTCCGAGCCCTTCAACGACCCGTCACGCGAGCGGCTGGCGCGGCTGCCCGCGCTCGGAGAGATCGATCGCGAGTGGGCCTGGGGCGGCGCGACCGGCGCGGGCGTGACGGTGGGCATCGTCGACTCCGGGGTCGAGGCGGACCACCCGGCCTTGCGCGGGCGGTTGATCGAGAGCGTGGCGGTGGAGCTGCGCGACGGCGAGCCGGAGCTCGTCCCGGACGATGGAACGGACCTGTTCGGCCACGGGACGGCCTGTGCCGGGATCGTCGTGGGCATGGCGCCGGAGGTCGAGATCGTCTCGGTCCGCGTGCTCGGCTCGGACCTGAAGGGCAAAGGTGCCGCCTTCGCGGTCGGCCTGGACCACATGATCGAGCGGCCGGTGAACGTCGCCAACCTGAGCCTGTCGAGCAAGAGCGAGGCGATGATGCCGGTTTTCTACGATCTGGCCGACCAGGCGTACTTCAAGCGGGTGATGCTGGTCAGCGCCGTGAACAACGTGGTGGGTCCCAGCTATCCGTCGCTGTTCAGCTCCGTCTTCAGCGTGGCTGCCCACTCCGAGCCGGACCCGTGGCGCTTCTACTACAACCCCAACCCGCCGGTCGAGTTCGGCGCGTGGGGCATGGACGTCCCGGTGGCCTGGCGCGGCGGCGGCCAGACGGTGGGCACCGGCAACTCGTTCGCCGCGCCGCACATCACCGCGCTGGTGGCGCTGATCCTGTCGAAGCATCCCGGCCTGACGCCCTTCGAGATGAAGGCTGTCCTGGCGGCCATCGCCGACAACGAGCGGCCGGCCTGACCGCGGCCGAGGTCAGGGCAGGTACCACAAGTACTTACGGTTCGCCCCCGCCAGCGAGGCCCGGGCGCAGGCACGGACGTCCTCGGAGCCTATGGACAGGTCGCGCCGGTGCTCCCCGAGGAAGCGCTCCGGGTCGTTCAGCAGGCTGGCGTACATGCCGATCCGGTCCGCGCGCTCCTCTACCTTCTCGTTCCCCTTCTCGCGCCGCGTGGCCCGCTGGAGCCGTACCCGATCCACCTCCGCGTCGGACGGCGGCTCGGCCGCCAGGTGGTCCAGCTCCGCGTCGAGGGCGGTCTCCAGGTCGGCGGGAGGGACCTCCGGCCGGCCGGTGGCCTCGACCAGGAGGAGGGAGGCGCCGGCGATGAGCGGCATCGTCCACGCGTCGACCGCCTGGGCGACGCGCAACTCACGCACCAGCCGCGCCTGCAGGCGCGAGGCACGACCGGTGACCAGAAGGTCGACGAGGAAGTCGGCCACGTCGAAGCCCGCGTCCCCCAGCGGCGGCACATGGCAAGCCAGATAGAGCCGCGGCAGCGGGACGTCGCCCCGCACCTCGTCGCGGTCCAGGGCGTGGGCCACCGTGGCGGCGTCTCCTTCGGGCCCGGGAGGATCCGGTGCGCGGGGTATTCGCCCGAAGTGGCGGTCCAGCAGCGCCAGGGCGGCATCCGGCTCGAAGTCGCCCACCAGCGTCAGGGTGGCGTTGTTGGGCACGTAGTAGGTGGCAAAGAAGGCCTGGACGTCCTCCAGCGAGGCGGCCGACAGGTCCTCCATGGAGCCCCACGAGGAACGGTGGTAGGGGTGGGTCGGCGGGAATGCCAGCGCGAAGCTGCGCTCCTCCCACGTGCCATACGGGACGTTGTCGACCCGCTTGCGGCGCTCGTTCTTCACCACGTCGCGCTGGTTGTCCAGCTTCTCGCGGGTCAGCGCCTGGCCGAGGGTGGCCATGCGATCGGCCTCCAGCCAGAGCGCCAGCTCCAGCTCGTGGCTGGGCAGCGTGTCCTGGTAGACCGTGGCGTCGACGCCGGTGTAGGCGTTCGTCCGGCCACCGGCGGCCTGGACCAGGCTGAAGTGCTCCGCCTTCCCCACGTTCGCCGAGCCCTGGAACATCACGTGCTCGAACAGATGGGCAAAGCCGCTCCGGCCCTCGCGCTCGTGCGCGCTGGCCACGGCGTACCACAGGCTGAGCGACACCACCGGCACCCGGTGGCTGGGCGCCATCACCACCCGCAGCCCGTTCCCGAGCCGATGGGTGGCGATGCTGAACGACTGTTGTGGCGACGGCGGCATGCCGCCG
>JAPSGM010000073.1 GCA_031177555.1 Chloroflexota bacterium | reverse complement strand
AAGGGCATGCTTCCCCAGAACCGGATCGGCCGGGCCATGATCAAGAAGCTGAAGGTGTACGGCGGCCCCGACCACCCGCACCAGGCGCAGCAGCCAGTGGCTGCCGAGCTGTAACGAGGATCGACTTGGAATGAGCACCAGCTACATCTACGGCACGGGACGGCGCAAGACGTCGGTCGCGCGGGTGCGCCTGCTGCCCGGCGACGGCCAGATGATCGTGAACGGCAAGGATGTGGCCGAGTACTTCGGCGCGGCCGCCAACCTGCACGCGCTGCGGCTGCCGTTCCGGGTGACCGAGACCGAGGGCCGCTACTCGGCCTCCATCCTGGTTTCCGGCGGCGGCATCTCCGGGCAGGCCGGCGCCATCCGGCACGGGATCGCCCGGGCGCTGCTCAGCGCCCATCCCGATGCTAGGCCCGCCCTGCGCGACGCCGGCCTCCTGACCCGCGACCCGCGGGCCAAGGAGCGCAAGAAGTACGGCCTCAAGCGAGCCCGAAAGGCCCCGCAGTTCACCAAGCGCTGACCTTCACCAGCCCGATCGGCCCCGGCGGAATCGCCAGGGCCCTTGGTATGATCGAGCCCCGAATGGAAGGGGCGCACACTCCAACCCGTGCTCAACGCGATCCGCGACTTCCTTGACACGTACCTGCGCGGCAGCTGGACGTCGCTGGTCGACATCCTGCTCGTCGCGGTGGTTGTCTACTGGATCTTCATCCTGCTGCGGGGCACGCGGGCGGTCCGCATCGTCATCGGCCTGACGATCCTGTACCTGGTCTACCTGGTCGCCCAGGCGTTCGACCTGCGGCTGCTGTCCACCCTGCTGCAGACCGGCGCCGTGGTGGGCCTGTTCGCGATCGTGGTCGTCTTCCAGCCGGAACTGCGGCGCGCGCTCGAGCAGATCGGCCGGTTCGGGTCGTTCAACCGCTTCTTCGTCTCCAGCGAGGTGTCGGTGGCCGATCGCGTGGCGCGCGAGATCAGCCGCGCGGCGCGGCTGCTGGCCGGCTCGCGCCACGGGGCGCTGATCGTGCTCGAGCGCGAGACCGGCCTCTCCGATCTCGCTGCCGACTCGGGTGTCCCGATCAACGCCGACCTGAAGGCAGAGCTGCTGGCCACGATCTTCTACCACGGCACCGCCCTGCATGACGGGGCGGTCATCGTGGCCGGCGAGCGGATCCTGTCGGCCGGCGTGCTGCTGCCGCTCTCGCAGAACGTGCTCGACAGCGAGCGCTACGGCACGCGCCACCGCGCCGCCATCGGCATCAGCGAGCAGACCGATGCCATCGTCATCGTGGTCAGCGAGGAGACCGGCTCGGTCAGCCTGGTCATGCGTGGCCGGATCGAGCGCAACCTCACCGAGGAGCAGCTGCGCCGGCGGATCTTCAACCTGATCCGGCCGCAGGCCCCGCGCCAGCGCATGCCGCTGCTGCGGCGCTCGATCGAGGGCCGTTGGGAGGTGAGCCGCGAGCCGGAGCCGACGCTGCCGATCGATCCCGACGAGCGGGTCGTGGCCGACCCGGCCCCCGATGCGCCACGCGCGCGCGGCGACGCGCCCCGTGCCGAGCTGGGCCGCGAGGGCCGTCCTCGATGAGCTGGCTCGTGCGCAACTGGCACATCAAGCTGGGCGCGGTGGCGCTGGCCACGGTGCTCTACACCGGCTTCGTGTACTCCGGGTCGTTCAGCGAGCAGACCTTCTCGGGCGTTCCGGTGGAGGCCATCAACCTGCCGCCCGCGGCATACCCGCTCACCCAGCAGGTCGGGACCGTGGACGTGCGCTACCGCCTCGCGGCCGACGCGGTGTCGCGCGTGACGGTGGAGTCGTTCGCGGTGACCGTGGACCTCGGCGAGTACGACATGGAGCTCGCGCCGGAGCCGCAGGCGCTGACCATCACCGTCCGCTCCCTGACCGACGGGGTGGAGGTGCTCGACTACACGCCGACCACCGTCCCGGTGGAGCTCGACCGCCTCGGCCAGCGCGAGGTGCCGGTCGTGGTCGAGCGCGGGTCGGTGCCCGACGGGCTCTCGATCGGCACGCCCCGCGTCTCCGACCAAACGGCGGTGGCCACCGGTCCGGAGAGCCAGCTGGGGCGGGTGGAGCGCGCCGTGGCCAGGGTCCAGATCTTCGAGTCCGGCATCGACATCGAGCGGCAGGTCGACCTCGTGGCCGTCGACGTCGACGGGGCCCAGGTCGACGCCGTCGAGCTCGAGCCGGCGACGGTGACCGTGGAGATCGACGTTCGCGCCGTGGAGACCTCCAAGACCGTGGCGGTGCGTCCCGACGTGCGCGGCTCGGTCGCCGACGGTTTCGAGGTGAGCTCGCTGACGGCCGAGCCATCGGTGGTGACCATCTTCGGCAGGCCCGATGACCTTGCCGCGGTCGACCAGGTCCGCACCGAGCCGGTGAGCATCGCCGGCCTGTCCGAGACCATCACGCTGCAGGTGGAGCTCGACCTGCCGAACGGCACGCGCCTCTCCGGCGGCGGCGGATCGGTGGAGGTCACCGTTGAGGTCGAGGCCGCGGTCGCCACGCGCACCCTCCGGCTGGGGCTGGTCTGCGAAGGGGCCGATGAGGGCGTCGCCTGCCTGCCGCACCAGGAGCAGGTATCGGTGACCCTGCGCGGGCTCGCGGCCGTCCTGGCCGGCCTCGATCCCGGCGAGCTGACGCCGGTCCTGGACGTCTCGGGGCTCGACCCGGGCGACCACCAAGTGCAGCCCGCCGTGGACGTGCCGAACGGCGTGCAGGTCGTCTCCATCTCGCCGGAATCGGTCCCGCTCACGCTCCAGGAGCCCCAGTCCCTGCCGCCCGACTCCAACTGATGGGGAGGCTGTTCGGGACCGACGGCATCCGCGGCATCGCGAACGTCGACCTCACTCCCACGCTCGCCTACGACCTGGGGCGGGCCGTGGGGCACCTCATGGACGGCAACGGGCGGAGCGTCGTCATCGGCCAGGACACGCGGCGGTCCGGCGACATGCTCGTGTCGGCACTGGCCGCCGGCCTCACCTCGGTGGGGACCGATGCCGTGCTGCTAGGCGTGGTCACCACGCCGTGCCTGACCCACGTCGCCGCGGCGGCGGGACATGCCGCCGGGATCATGGTGTCCGCGTCGCACAACCCCGCCGACGACAACGGGCTCAAGGTGGTGTCCGGCGGTCGCAAGATCGACGACGAGGCGGAGGAGCAGCTGGAGCGCCTCATCCTGCAGGCCGAGAGCCTGCCCGGCCGCACCAACGCCGCCCTGGGCCGGGTGGTCCACGACGCGTCGAGCGTGGACGGGTACCGCCGCCACCTGGCCGAGGCCGCGGGCGACGCCCTGCGCGGCCTGCGCATCGCGATCGATTGCGCCAACGGATCGGCGTCGGCCATCGCCCCGAACCTGTTCGGCGAGCTCGGTGCGGAGGCGACGGTCCTGTTCGACCAGCCCGACGGCACGAACATCAACCTCGACTGCGGCTCCACGCATCCCGAGACCCTCGCCGCGCGGGTCGCGGCGCTCGGCATCGACATCGGCTTCGCCTTCGATGGGGACGCCGACCGGCTGATCGCCGCCGACGAGCACGGCGGGGTGGTGGACGGCGACGCGGTGATGGGCATCTGTGCCCTGCAGCGCCTGCGGGATGGCGCCCTCCGCAACGGAATCCTGGTCGCGACCGTCATGAGCAACGGCGGCCTCCAGCGCGCGATCGAGGCCGCCGGCGCCCGGCTGCTGCGCACGCCGGTGGGCGACCGCAACGTGCTGGATGCCATGGAGCGGACCGGCGCCGTCCTCGGGGGCGAGCAGTCGGGCCACGTGATCTTCAGGGATCTCGCCACGACGGGAGACGGCATGCTCACCGCCATCGAGCTCGTGAAGGCGATCCGCGCCGCGGGCGGCGCGACCCTCTCCGAGCTCGCCGCCCAGATCCCGAGGCTTCCACAGGTGGTGATAAACTCAGCCGTCCGCCACAAGGACGCGTGGCAGGTCGATCCCGAGTTCGCGGCGGCAGTGGCCCGCGCGGAGACGCTTCTTGGCTCTCGGGGCCGGGTCCTGGTTCGGCCGTCGGGCACCGAGCCGAAGCTCAGGATCATGGTCGAGGGTGACCAGCCTGAGGAGATCGACGAGATCGCCCGAGAGCTCGCGGAGCTGGCGCGGGCGCGGCTGAACTGAGGACGTAGGAGGAGCGCCATGTGCGGGATCGTGGGATACGTTGGCCCGCGTGACGCGGCGCCCATCCTGCTTGAGGGCCTGCGCAGGCTGGAGTACCGCGGCTACGACTCGGCCGGCATCGCGCTCCGCACGCCGGAGGGCAAGGTCTTCGTCGAGAAGCGCGCCGGCAAGCTCACCAACCTGACCGAGCACCTCAACGGCGATGCCCCGGCCGGCCAGCCCGGCATCGCGCACACCCGCTGGGCCACCCACGGCCGGCCCAACGACACCAACGCCCACCCACACACCGACTGCAGCGGCCGGCTGGCCCTGATCCACAACGGGATCATCGAGAACTACGCGGAGATCAAGCAGCGCCTGCAGGCGGCGGGGCACAAGTTCACCTCGGAGACCGATACGGAGGTGCTGGCGCACCTGATTGAGGAGCGCTACGACGGCGACCTGGTGGCGGCGGTGCGATCGGCCCTGGCCGAGGTGCGCGGCGCGTACGCCATCGGCGTCATGCACATGGACCATCCCGAGCGGATCGTGGGCGCCCGCATGAACGTGCCGCTCATCGTGGGCCTTGGCAACGGAGAGGGATTCCTCGCCAGCGACGTGCCCGCCATCCTGGAGCACACGAAGAACGTGGTGATCCTGCAGGAGGGTGACGTGGCCGACGTGACGCCGGAGGGGGTGCGCATCTACCAGCTCGACGGCACCGAGGTCGAGCGCGACGTGACCACCATCCGCTGGAGCATCGAGGCGGCCGAGAAGGGCGGCTTCGCCCACTTCACCCTCAAGGAGATCTACGAGCAGCCGCATGCCATCCAGGAGGCGCTGCGCGGCCGCGTCTCGCCGGCCGGCGAGATCAGCCTGCGCGAGCTTGACGCCATCCGCGACAAGCTGCTGGCGGCGGAGCGGGTTTACGTGGTCGGCTGCGGCACGGCGTACTACGCGGCGGCGGTCGGTGCGCATCTCGTCCAGCACTGGGCCGGCCTGCCCGGCACCAGCCAGATCGGCAGCGAGATGCGCTACTCGCCGCCGCCGCTGGACGAGCGCACCCTGGTGATCAGCGTCAGCCAGTCCGGGGAGACGGCCGATACGCTGGCGCCCCAGAAGCTGGCCGCGGAGCGCGGTGCAACGATCGTGGTCGTGACCAACGTCGTCGGCTCCGCCATAACGCGCGAGGCGGACGCGGTGTGCTACCTGCAGGCCGGCCCCGAGGTGGCGGTGGCCTCGACCAAGGCCTTCGTGACGCAGGTCGTGGTGCTGGAGCTGATCGCGCTGTACCTGGCCGCCATGCGCGGACGCGTGAGCGACCACCGCCTGCGCACCTACGGGATCGGCCTGCGCGAGCTGCCACGGCTGGCGGCCGACACGCTCAAGCTCGCGCCGCAGGTCAAGAAGCTGGCGCGGCGCTGGGGCGACGTTCGCGACGTCATGTTCATCGGCCGCGCGCTCGGCTTCCCCATCGCCATGGAGGGAGCGCTCAAGCTCAAGGAGCTCTCCTACGTCCACGCCGAGGGCTACGCCGCCGGCGAGCTCAAGCACGGACCGATCGCGCTGCTCGACCCCGACACGCCGCTGGTCGCGGTCGCCACCCGCGGCGCCACCTACGAGAAGGTGGTGAGCAACATCGCCGAGGTGCGCGCGCGCGAGGCGCCGGTGGTGGCGGTCGCCACCGAGGGCGACGAGGAGATCGCCCGCTTCGCACAGGACGTCCTGTACGTGCCGGCGACGCTCGAGGAGCTCGCGCCTGTCATCGCCATCATGCCGCTCCAGCTGCTGGCCTACGAGGTGGCCGTGGCGCGCGGCACGGACGTCGACCAGCCGCGGAACCTGGCCAAGTCGGTCACCGTCGAGTAGCTGCGCCGCATGGGCCGGCACGAGATCGGGGTCGACCTGGTCGACATCGACCGCATCATCGGCGTGCTCGAGCGATTCCCGCAGCGTTTCGGCGACCGGGTCCTGACCGATGCCGAGGCGGCCTACTGCCGCGGCCGCCCGGAGCGCATCGCCGGGCGCTGGGCGGCCAAGGAGGCGATCAGCAAGGTGCTCGGGCTCGGCGTGCGCGGCGTCGGCTGGCGCGAGATCGAGATCCTGCCGAACCGGGCCGGCGCGCCGCAGGTGTACCTTCACGCCCGGGCCCGGGCCAGGGCCGCGCATCTCGAGCTGGAGGACGTCACCGTCTCGATCACCCACGAGCGTCAGATGGCGGTGGCCGTTGCCATCGCGCACCGCGCCGACGCCGCCTGAGGCATGGCGCTCCGCGCGCTGACCCAGCGCTGGGTCGCCGAGCACCTCCCGCCGCGGTCGCCGCGAGCGCACAAGGGCACGTTCGGACGCGTCCTCGTCGTGGCCGGCTCGACGGAGTACGCCGGAGCGGCGCTGCTTACCGGGCTGGGTGCGGCCCGCACCGGCGCCGGTCTGGTCTGCCTGGCCACCGCCGAGTCCGTGGGTGCGCGACTGCTGGGCGCGGTGCCAGAGCTGACCGGCATGCTGCTCCCCGAGGAGGCGCCCGGGCTGGTCGCGCCGCCGGGCTGGCGCCGGCTCGCGAGCGAGGCGCCGCGCTACGATGCTCTGGCGGTGGGGCCCGGCCTGGGCCACGCGCCATCGACCCAGCGCCGGACGCGGAGCTTCCTCGCCGACCTGAAGGTCCCGGCCGTGGTCGACGCCGACGGGCTGAACGCCCTGTCCGAGGCGCGGGCCTGGTGGCGCTCGCTGCCGTTCGCCGGGGTGCTGACGCCCCATCCGGGAGAGTTCGCCCGCCTCAGCGGGCAGCCGCGGGCCGCCGGTGCCCTGGCCGAGGACGACGATGCGCGTGCGGCGGCGGCGGGGGAGGCCGCGATCCGATGGGGGCAGACCCTCGTGCTCAAGGGCGCGCGCAGCCTGGTGGCCACGCCGGACGGGGAGATCCTGCGCTCGGACGTGGCCACGCCGGCCCTCGCCACCGCGGGGAGCGGTGACGTGCTCGCCGGCTGCATCGCCGCGTTCCTGGCGGCGGGCTGCGACCCGGTCACGGCGGCCGGCTGCGGCGTCGCGGTGCACGGCGCGGCCGGGCTGCTCGCCGAGGAGCGCATCGGCCGGGCGGGGGTGATCGCCCGGGACATCGCGGCGTTGCTGCCCGAGGCCATGGAGCAGCTGCGGGGTGGCCCCGCGTGAACCGCGCGGAGCAGGGCGAGGCGCCGCGCAGCCCGCATCGGGCCTGGATCGAGGTGGACCACGCCGCGATCCGCTCGAACCTCGACGCGCTGCGGGCTCTGGCGGGCCCCGACAAGCAGGTGATCGCGGTGATCAAGGCCGATGCGTACGGGCACGGCGCCGTGGAGGTGGCCCGCACCCTGGCCCGTGCCGGCGCCGAGCGCCTGGCGGTGGCCACCGTCGGCGAGGCGCTGGATCTGCGCCGGGATGGCATCGAGCTCCCGATCCTGGTGCTGTGGGGCATCGGGCCGCCGGAGGCCGCCGCCGCCCTTGACGCCGGGCTGGAGACGATCCTGTACGACGAGCGGACGGTCGCGCTGCTGGAGGCCGCCGCGGCGGACCGTGGCCGCCGAGCTTCGGTCCAGCTCAAGGTGGACACCGGCCTGGGCCGGCAGGGCGCGACCCCGGACGAGGCCCTGGAGCTGGCCGCCCGGGTCAGCCGCAGCCGGCACCTGCGCCTGGTCGGGACCTTCAGCCACCTGGCCGTGGCCGGCGAGGACGACGCCTACACCGAGGTCCAGCAGCTCAGCCTGGCCCGCACCCTCGACGCGATGCGCTCCGCCGGCATCGACCCGGGGCTCGTCCACCTCGCCGCCACGGGTGGCATCCTGGCCGGCGCCGGGTCGTACGCCGACGCGGTGCGGCCGGGGATCGGGCTCTACGGCCTCGTACCGGGCTGGGCCGCGGAGCGCGGCCACAGCCTGCGGCCTGCGCTCAGCCTCAAGGCGCTGCCGCTGCGGATCTTCGACCTGCCGGCGGGATCCGCCATCAGCTACGGGCTGCGCTTCCGGGGCCCCCCCGCGCCACCCCACG
>JAPSGM010000246.1 GCA_031177555.1 Chloroflexota bacterium | reverse complement strand
GAAGGCGACGTCCTTCGACAGGATCCGATGCGTCCCGATCAGGACGTCCACCGTTCCGTCGGCCACGCCGTCCAGGATCGCGCCCTGCTTTCGCTTCGGCACGAATCGGCTCAGCATCTCGACCCGGATCGGGAAGGGCGCCAGGCGCCGCTCGAAGGTGGCCAGGTGCTGCTGGGCCAGGACGGTGGTCGGCACCAGCACCGCGACCTGCTTCCCGTCCTGGACCGCCTTGAACGCGGCCCGCAGCGCGACCTCGGTCTTGCCGTAGCCCACGTCGCCACACACCAGCCGGTCCATCGGCCTGCGGCGCAGCATGTCGGCCTTGACCTCTTCGATGGTGCGGGCCTGGTCCGGCGTCTCGGTGTACGGGAAGGACTCCTCCAGCTCCCGCTGCCAGACGCTGTCGGGCGCGAAGCTGAAGCCCGGGGCCGACTCGCGGGCGGCGTAGATCTCGACCAGCTCGTTGGCCAGGTCGGCCACCGCCCGCCGCACGCGCACCTTGGTGCGCTCCCACTCGGTGCCGCCCAGCTTCGAGAGCGCCGGCCCGGTCCCACCCGAGTACCGCGTGATGCGGCCGATCTGGTCGGTCGGAAGGAAGATCTTGTCGTCGCCGGCGAAGTCGAGCTGCAGGTACTCCTTGGTGTCGCCGCCGTACTCGCGCTGCGTCATGCCGGCATAGCGCGCGATGCCGTGATCGACGTGCACGACCAGGTCACCGGGCTCCAGCTTCCCGATCAGGTCGCGCGTCACCACTCGCTTGCCCGACGCCAGCCGTCGGACGCGCGTGGCGCCGAACAGCTCCCGGTCGGTCAGCAGCAGCAGGCCGGACGGGTCGTGGCTCAACCCGCTCGAGAGCGAGCCGTGCACCAGGCCGATGCCGCCCGGCGGCGGCGGCTCGCGCAGCTCGGCGCCCGGCGCGGCCGGCAGGCCGGCCTCCTCCAGCAGCTCGCCGACGCGGCTGGCCTGGTCGGTGGTCACCACCAGGCGCCGACCGGCCGCGGCGAGCTCGTCCAGCCACGCGCCCAGGCGCTCCGCCCGACCCGGCAGCGCCGCCGCGGCCGAGTAGCCGGCGTCGTCGCCGGCCTGCTCGTCGAGCGTCTCGGCGGCGCGCCGCTGCAACGCCGTCATGGCCGCGCCGGCGTCATAGGGCAGCGCCCAGTCCTCGGGCAACTCCCCGGCGTCGGCCAGCCCGGCGAGCCGCTCCCCGGCGCGCGCGTCCAGGTCCTCGGCGATGGCGCGCAGCTCGGCCGGGTCGGTCAGCACCACGTGGGTGGCCTGGGGCAGGTGATCCAGGGCCGGGCCGGAGGCCAGCAGCGCGGCCCACGTCTCGGCGGCCTCGGCCGGGTCGCCCTGCTCCAGCCGCGCCAGGTCGGCGCGCAGCTGGTCGGTCAGGTGCGGCGGCGCGGTCTCGCCCAGCGCCGCCCAGCCGCCGGTCGGCAGGAACTCGCTGGCCGGCAGGAACGTGGCGCGCTCCAGGCGCCGGCGGCTGCCCTGGGTCATGGGGTCGAAGGTCCGCACCGACTCGACCTCGTCGCCGAACAGCTCGATCCGCAGCGGCTCGGCGGCGCCCGGCGGCCAGACGTCGACGATTCCGCCGCGGGCGGCGTACTCCCCGACGCCGCTGACCTCCATGACCGTGTCGTAGCCGCCGGTCACCAGCCCGGTGAGCAGGTCCCGTTGCGCGACCCGCTCGCCCACCGCGACGCGGATGCGCCCGGCCGCCAGCTGCACCGGCGAGAGGGTGCGCTGCACCAGGGCCAGCAGGGGCGCCACCAGCACGAGCTCGCGCGACGGCTCACCGAGTCGCGAGAGGACGTCCAGTCGCTCCGCCGATTCGTCATGCTCCGGGAGGGCGCGCTCGAGCGGCAGCGCGGCGCGCTCAGGCAGCACGCGCACGCCGCCGTGCAGGAGCCAGGCGGCCAGGTCGTCCGCCAGGCGGTGGGCCTCCTCGTCGTTGCGCACCACCACGGCCAGCGGCCGGGCCGCGGGCAGCTGCGCCCGGCGGGCCGCCACGTGACCCGCGCGCGCGGCGGCAGGCACGCGCAGCGCGCCGGATCCCGGCAGGCGCTCGCCCAGCAGCGGCGTCAACGCGGCGACACGGCGATCCGCCCCTCCCCGCGGCGTGGCGTGGCGCGGCCCTGCTGCCCGCGGGCGCGTGGCGGTCACTCCGGCGTCACCGCCAGGTCCAGGCCGTTGAACTCGTTCATGGCCACGTCGATCCCCTGGGCCAGCCAGCGCTCGACGGCATCGGCGGCGGAGGCGATGGCCTCGCTGGCCAGCTCCCGCTCGTCGGTGCGGAAGGTGGAGAGCACGTGGGCCACCGTCGCCCGCGAGGTCCCCGGCCTGCCGATCCCCACCCGCAGGCGCGCGAACTCGGTCGTGCCGAGCGCGGCGATGATGTCGCGCAGCCCGTTGTGTCCGCCGGCCGAGCCGTCGCGGCGCATCCTGAGGCGGCCCAGCGGCAGGTCCACGTCGTCGGCTACCACCAGCAGGTCCTGGCCGACGTCGGCCGAGGTCTGCCGCAGCGCGGCACGCAGAACCGCGCCGGACAGGTTCATGTAGCGCTGCGGCTTGACCAGCAGGACGCGCTCGCCCGGTTCCTCCAGCCGCACCTCGAGCTGCGCGGCCCCGTCGCGGAGCCTGCCCTGGCCGGTCAGCCCCCACCGGTCGGCGAGCAGATCGACGACCCGGAAGCCGACGTTGTGGCGGGTGAGGAGGTAGCGCTCGCCGGGGTTGCCGAGGCCGCAGATGACCTTCACCCGCCGATGGTAGCCGCGCGACCCTCGCCCGGGTTCCACGTACGATCGCCCGGACATGTCCGCCATCGACGTCGCCGTCATCGGCGGCGGGATCATCGGCTGCTCCGCGGCCGCCATGCTGGCCGAGCGCGGGCTGCGCGTGGTGCTGTTCGAGGCCGCCGCGGTCGGGGCCGGGGCGTCGGGCCGCAACCTAGGCGTGCTCCAGCACCCGTTCGATCCCGTGCTGGCTCCCCTGTTCCACGACTCGCTGGACCGATACCTCCGCCTGGCGGCGGAGGGCGACGGCGACTTCGAGCTGGACCGGCGGCCGGCCGGCCTGCTCCTGCTCAACACCGATGCCGACGCCGCTCGCGCGCAGGCCGACCGCCTGCGCGCGGCCGTCCCGGAGCTGGAGCCACGGTTCCTGGACGCCGACGCGGTCGCCGAGGCCGAGCCCTCGCTGGCCGCGGGCTTCGCGGCCTGCCGCCTGGCAACGGGGCACCCCGTGCCGCCCGCGGCGGCGACCTGGGCGTGGGCGCGGTTGGCCGTGCGGCGCGGCGCGGACCTGCGCGAGGGCGCGGCCGCGGAGCCATGGATCTCGGTCCGCGCCATGGCGGGAGTCCGCCTGGGAAACGGCGAGGCGGTCGGCCGCGACCGCCTCGCCGT
>JAPSGM010000245.1 GCA_031177555.1 Chloroflexota bacterium | reverse complement strand
CGAGCGGCGATGGTAGCAGGGGGCCTTGGAGTCTCTGGTACCATCCGCACGCTTCGGCTTCGGCGGGCCTGCTCCGCGCCGCGACGGCGTCCGCCACTGACGAAGGAGGCATCTCGCCACCGATGGCTGACGAGATCCGCCGCCACCGCGGCACCAATGACGAGAACCCGCCGGTCGGGGCCGATCCCTACCTGGAATTCGCCGATTTCGATCTGCCCAGCTACGTCGGCGCCCTCAGCTTCCAGAAGGTGCCCTGGCTGGACGACGCCGGCGTGGCCGCGCGGCGGCCGGACGTGGCGATCATCGGGGCGCCGTTCGACGACGCGGTCAGCCATCGGCCCGGCGCGCGCTTCGGCCCGCGGGCCATCCGCGCCGCGACCTACCACTCCGGCTCGGTGAACGCGCTGCAGCTCGGCATCCAGCCACTCGAGTGGCTGGACGTCGTGGACGCCGGTGACGCGCCGGTGGTCCCGGCCAACATCGAGCGCTCGCACGAGGTCATCCGGCGCAAGGTGCGCACCATCGCTGGCAGTGGCGCCGTGCCGATCGTGCTGGGCGGCGACCACTCCATCACGTTCCCATCCGCCTCGGCCGTGGCCGAGCACGTGGCGCCGCGCCGCCTGGGCATCGTCCACTTCGACGCGCACGCCGACGCCGCGGCCACGACCTGGGGCGTGCTGCGCTCCCATGGCACCCCGATGCGGCGCCTCGTCGAGTCCGGGGCGGTCGCCGGGCGCAACTTCGTCCAGGTGGGGCTGCGAGGCTACTGGCCACCGCCCGAGACGATGGAGTGGATGGCGGCCAACGGCCTGCGTTACCACCTCATGACCGAGATCGAGGAGCGCGGCGCGGAGGCCGTGGTGGCCGACGCGATCGCGGAGGCGCTGGATGGCCCGGAGGTCATCTACATCTCGGTTGACATCGACGTGCTGGACCCGGGGATGGCTCCGGGCACCGGCACGCCCGAGCCCGGCGGCCTGCTCACGCGCGAGCTGCTGCGCGCCATCCGCCAGATCGTGGCCGCCGTGGACCTGAGCGGAATGGACGTCGTCGAGGTCGCGCCGGCCTACGACGTGTCAGAGGTCACCGCCGCGGCCGCCAACCGATGCGTGATGGAGGCGATCAGCGCCCTGGCCGCCAAGCGCCGGGAGCGCGGCGAGCCGGCGCGGCGAAGCTTCGACCGCTAGGCCGCGGCCGCCGGGCGGCCCGGGACCGGATCAGCCCTCCACCGCGAACGTCGCGCTGTCGGCGAACTCGCCGTTGCGCTCCAGGACGAGCTGGTACTCGCCCGGATCGAGCGCCTGGTACGAAGCGCCAAAGATGAGGCCGTTGCAGTCGTCGCCGCAGTTGACCACGGAGCTCAGGACCTGCTCCAGCTCGTTGAGCGTCTCGCCGTTCGAGCGCAGCTGGACGGTCAACGTGTCGCTGCCGCTCACCCCGTTGAAGACCACCACCGCCGTCACGGAGCCGTCGTCGACGGTCGAGCCGTCGACCTCGCACGCCGCCTCCTCCGGGCGGCCGACCGCCTCTTGGCGGTAGGCGTTGGTGTCGCAGGGCTGGATGGTCAGCAGCCCACCGTCCGGGAAGGCGATCGGTCCGTCGGTCGGCTGCGGCGTCGCCTCGCCGGCGGTCGCACTGGCATCGGCGCTCGGCTCGCCGCTGGCCTCCTCGCTTGGCTCGCCGCTGGCCTCCACCGTCGCCGATGGGCTCGCCTCGGCCGCCGGTGGCTCGCCACTGAGCAGGCCGGCGAGCACGGCTCCCACGCCCAGGGCCAGGACGCCCAGCACCACGAAGCCGATGATCGGCAGCGCGCCCCCACCGCCGCCGCCTCCCCGGCGGCGATCGTCGGCCTGGTACGGATAGGCATATGCGTCCTCCGGCCTGCCGTACGGAGTGTCGTCGTAGGCATCCGGCGAGTAGTCCGCCTCCGGCTCATCGTAACCACGCTCCGCGTGCGTGGGCTCCCCGTACGGGAATGCGGGCGGCGGTGGCGTCGCTTCCGGCTCGCGGTCGTGTGCCGGCCACTCCGCCCGCTGCGAAGGCGCGACCCACGCCGCCGCCGGCCCCGCCGGTCGACTGCCTTCGGGATCGGGCTCGGCCGGCAGCTTGTCGACGCGCCGCGCCGCCTCGTCCCTGCGCCGCTGGGCCAGCGCGTCCTCCGGCTCGGGCTGGTACGGGACGTAGCCCGGCCGGCCGGCCTCCTCGCCGCCGGTGCCGCGCCGGAAGCCCTCACCCGGCCGGCGGCGGACGCGCTCCTCCAGCTCGTTGCGGTCGAGGCCGCGCGGCCTGGTCAGCGCCGACGGCGGGATCGGGGAGCCGCACTGCGTGCAGAACGCCGCCGGCGGCGTCGAGCGCAGGCATGTCGGACACCGGATCTGCCCGGGCTTGGGGGTCGACATCAGTGCGGCATTGTGCACGGTGTCACCGTCGCGCGCCAGCGCCGCGGCTCGGCCTGCGACGCTCCATGCACCCGACGGCAACGGGTATCACGCCGGCCGGCGCGGCCGGCCCGCGGCGGCGGGTCAGGCCCCCGGGCGCTTCCACTCGCTGCCGTCGGCGAAGCGCTCGCGCTTCCAGATCGGCAGGCGCTGCTTGATGGCCTCGATCACGAAACGGTTGGCCTCGTACGCTTCCGCGCGGTGCGCCGCCGCCGTCACGATGGCCACCGCGGCCTCCCCCAGCGGGACGCTGCCGGTGCGATGCATCACTGCGGTCACCGATCCGGGCCACGTCGCGTCCGCCTCCGCCACGATCCCGGACAGGATGCGCTCCGCCATCTCGGGGAAGGCCTCGTAGTCGAGCTCCAGCACCTCGCGGCCGTCGTCGGCGCGGCGGCGCGCCCTGCCCACGAAGGTCACCAGCGCCCCGTGCTCGAGGCCCGCCACCTCCTCCTCCAGCGCGGCGACGTCGATGGGCGCGGCCGTAATGGCGCTTCGGGTGCCGCCGCTCACCGGGGGCAGCCACGCCACCTCGTCGCCGTCCGCCAGCCGCTCGTCCCAGCCGGCATAGGCGCCGTTCAGCGCGCCGCGCACGTAGTCGCCGTGCGGCTGGACCGCAGGGTATCGCGCGGCGAAGGCGCGCCAGGCATCCGCCAGGGTGGCGCCATCGGGCAGGTCGAGCGTGTCGCGGTCGGCCGAGCGCTCGCGGAGGACGGCGAATGTGCGGACCCTGACCTGCATCGGACCGATCAGACCGGTACGCCGGTGAGGTAGGTGATGCTGGCCGCCGCGATCGATCCGGCCATCACGAACGCCAGCCCGATGTAGAGCAGCCCGGTGCTGGCCTGCAGCGAGGTCGCCCGGGTGGCGAGGTGGGCCAGGACCGTGATCCCGATGGGCAGCGCGATCCCGACCAGCAGCCGCAGCCAGGTCAGCCAGCCGATGGAGCCGCCGAGTGGGCCGCTGCTGA
>JAPSGM010000244.1 GCA_031177555.1 Chloroflexota bacterium | reverse complement strand
GCTGTCCATTGGCGCCCCTCCAGACGCGACAGAATGGCTCAATGGTCGTCTCGCCGATACGGGCCGAGGCGGTGAGCGTCGCCCAGTTGGCCTACCAGTCGCTGCGCGATGCCATCTTGGCCATGGACGTCTACGGAGACGACGCCGACCTGCGGCTGGACGAGCAGCGCCTTGCCACGGCCCTCGGCGTCAGCCGCACGCCCGTACGCGAGGCACTGGCCCGGCTCGAGCACGAGGGGCTGGTGCAGATCATGCCTCGCCGGGGTGTCTGCATCGTGCGCAAGAGCAAGGCGGAGATCACCGAGATGATCCGAGCCTGGGCGGCGCTCGAGAGCATGGCCGCCCGGCTGCTGTGCGAGCGAGCGACCGACGAGGAGATAGGCAGCCTGCGGGCGCTCTTCTCAGCATTTGAGGACGACCAGGTGCGTCTGCGCCTGAATGAGTACTCGGAGGCGAACCTGCACTTCCACCAGCGCATCATCGAACTTGCCCGCTCGCCCGTCATCAGCGCGCTGGTCGCCGGCCTGCTGGTGCACGTGCGCGCCATTCGCGGCCACATGATCGGGGAGGACGATCGGGCGGAGCGTTCGATCGTCGACCACATGCACATCATCGAGGCGCTCGAGGCTCGCGACGCCGAGCTCGCCGAGCGCCTCGTCCGGAAGCATGCGCTGGATCTCGCCGATGACGTGGACAGGACGCCTGCACGGTGGACTGAAACCCCCGGCCCCGGGCATAACAATCCCCGCGCGGGGGCCTGAAAGGAGAGGAGATCGACGTGACCGCCACGAGCACAGCGGTACAAGCCGAGGCCCCCGCCGCCCGCGGGGCTGAGACCGAGACGATCTCGGGTGGCCACCTGGTGGCCAAGGCGCTTCGCGCCGAGGGGATCGACGTGATCTTCACCCTCTGCGGCGGGCACATCATCGACATCTACGACGGCTGCATCGACGAGGGCATCAAGGTCGTCGACGTCCGCCACGAGCAGGTGGCGGCGCACGCCGCGGACGGATACGCGCGCGTGACCGGACGGCCCGGCTGCGCGGTCGTCACCGCCGGCCCGGGCACCACCGACGCGGTCACAGGTGTCGCCAATGCGCTGCGGGCGGAGAGCCCGATGCTGCTGATCGGCGGCCAGGGAGCGCTCAACCAGCACCGCATGGGCTCGCTGCAGGACCTACCGCACGTCGACATCATGAAGCCGATCACGAAGTTCGCGTCGAGCGTGCTTACCACTGAGCGCGTCGCGGACATGTGCTCGATGGCCTTCCGCGAGGCACTCGCCGGTGCGCCGGGCCCGGCGTACCTCGAGATCGGGCGCGACATCCTCGATGCCAAGGTGCCGCTCGAGAGTGCGGTCATCCCGCAGCCGGGCCACTACCGCGCCTCGACGAAGAGCACCGGGGATCCGAACGACATCGATCGCCTGGCGGAAATCCTGATCAAGGCCGACCGGCCGTGCGTCTTGCTCGGCAGCCAGGTCTGGACCGCGCGCGGCGCCGAGGCCGCGCAGGACTTCGTCCGCCGCCTCAACATCCCCGCGTTCATGAACGGCGCCGCCCGCGGTACGCTGCCGCCGGGCGATCCGCACCACTTCCACCAGACGCGCCGCTTCGCATTCAAGAACGCCGATGTGATCCTGATCGTGGGGACGCCGTTCGACTTCCGGATGGGCTACGGCAAGCGCCTGAGCCAGGACGCCACGGTGGTCCAGGTCGACATGGACTACCGGACGGTCGGCAAGAACCGCGACGTCTCACTCGGTCTCGTTGGCGATCCGGGCGCCATCATGACCGCCGTGGCCGACGCCGCGGAGGGCCGGGGCGCCAAGGGTGCCGCTCGCGACCGGGAGTCCTGGCTCCAGACGCTGCGGGACGAGGAGCAGAAGGCCAAGGAGGAACGCCTCCCGAAGCTGATGCGGGAGGACGCGCCGGTCCACCCGCTGCGGCTCGCGCACGAGATCAACGAGTTCCTCACGGACAACACGGTCTACATCGGCGACGGCGGCGACGTCGTCACCTTCTCCGGCGGGGTCGTGCAGCCGCGGGGACCAGGACTGTGGATGGACCCCGGCCCGCTCGGCACGCTGGGCGTCGGCGTTCCCTTCGCAATGGCCTCGAAGCTCGCCCGGCCCGACCGCGAGGTGGTCTGCCTCTTCGGCGACGGCACCTTCAGCCTCACCGGCTGGGACTTCGAGACGATGGTCCGCTTCGACCTTCCGTTCATCGGCGTAGTGGGCAACAACTCGTACATGAACCAGATCCGCTACGGACAGATCCAGAAGTACGGCGAGGAGCGCGGGGACGTCGGCAACAAGCTCGGCGATGTGAAGTACGACCTGTTCGCCAAGATGCTCGGCGGCTACGGCGAGGAGGTCCGGGAGCCGAAGGAGATCCGTCCCGCTCTCGAGCGTGCCCGCGAGTCGGGCAAGCCGGCGCTGATCAACGTGTGGATCGACCAGAACGCGTTCGCGCCCGGCACGATGAACCAGACGATGTACAAGTAGGAGGCATGCGGGGATGAGCAAGGCTCTCGAGGGAGTCCGCGTCGTGGACATGACCCACGTCCAGGCCGGGCCGGTGTGCACGCAGCTGCTGGCCTGGATGGGTGCGGACGTGATCAAGATCGAGCGGCCGGGTGGCGGGGACGTCACCCGGAGTCAGCTCCGCGATCTGCCGGATGTCGACAGCCTCTACTTCACGATGCTGAACGGCAACAAGCGCAGCCTGACGCTGAACATGAAGTCGGACGAGGGGCAGGAAGTCTTCAACCGCCTGCTCGAGCGCAGTGACGTGCTGGTCGAGAACTTCGGCCCCGGCGTGATGGACCGGCTGGGCTACACCTGGGAGCGCATCCAAGAGATCAACCCGGAGCTCATCTACGCGTCGCTGAAGGGGTTCGGACCAGGGGCTCTCGAGACCGCGAAGGCGTACGAGAACATCGCCCAGGCGACCGGCGGGGCGATGAGCACCACCGGCTTCGAGGACGGGCCGCCGGTCGCGACCGGCGCCCAGATCGGGGACTCGGGCAACGCCGTCCATCTGTTCGGGGCGATCTGCGCCGCGCTCTACCAGCGGACGCACACCGGCCGCGGCCAGCGCGTGCAGATCTCGATGCGCGCGGGCATTCTCAACCTCTGCCGCGTGAAGATCCGCGACCAGCAGCGGCTCACGCACGGGCCGCTGGCAGAGTATCCGAACAAGGAGTTCGGCAACTTCGTCCCGCGCTCCGGCAACGCCTCCGGCGGCGGGCAGCCCGGCTGGGCCGTGCGCTGCAAGCCGACGACGGAGAAGGGCGCGAACGCCTGGCTGTACGTCGTCATCCAGCCCCAGGTCTGGGAGCCCCTGATGCACAAGATCGGCCGGCCCGATCTGATCGAGAACCCCGACTACGCCACGCCCGAGGCGCGTC
>JAPSGM010000006.1 GCA_031177555.1 Chloroflexota bacterium | reverse complement strand
TGGCCGACCCCGGCATCGTGCGCAACCGCGCCAAGGTGGAGGCAGCCATCGGCAACGCGCACGCCTGGCTGCGCCTCGCCGATGAGATCGGCTCGCCGGTGGACCACCTGTGGGGCTTCGTCGGGGACCTGCCGCTGCAGAACGCGTGGCGGGCGCTCGACGAGATCCCGGCCGAGACCGATGCCTCCCGGGCCATGTCCCGCGACCTGCGGTCGCGCGGCTTCCGCTTCATCGGCCCCACCATTGCCTATGCCTTCATGCAGTCGGCCGGCATGGTCAACGACCACGTCGTCGGGTGCTTCCGCCACGCCCAGGTGGCCGCCCTGGCCGCTCCCGCGTCGGCCTGAGCCACCGCCTTCCTATACTCGGCCCGATGCCCCCCATCGCCTCCGTCGACGTGCCGGCCAGCACCGCCAACCTCGGCTCCGGCTTCGATGCCTTCGCCGCGGCGCTCAGCCTGAAGCTGCGCGCCGAGCTGCACCATGGCGACGAGGCCGGCATCGTGCTGCACGCTCACGGTGAGGGCGTGCCCGGGCCGGACGCCGATCCCGAGGAGAACCTGCTGATCCGGGCCTTCCGGGAGGGCATGCGCGCGGCCCATGGCTCACCCACCGGCAGCGGCGCCTGGCGCGTGGAGGTCAGCAGCATGATCCCGGCGGCGCGCGGGCTCGGCAGCTCGGCGGCCGCCATCGTGGCGGGGCTGCTCCTGGGCGCCAGCGTCGGCCGCAGCGCTCCGCCGGTGGACGAGCTGTTCGAGCTCGCCGCGCAGCTGGAGGGTCATCCCGACAACGCCGCCGCCGCGCTGTACGGCGGCTTCACGCTGGCCGTGGCCGGAGAGCCCGGCGGCCGCGCGGTCCTGCGCCGCTTCCGCGCGCCGGAGGCGTGGATCCCGGTCCTCTTCATCTCGGGCACGGAGAGCCGGACCGGCGAGATGCGAGCCGTGCTGCCCGAGTCGGTCCCACATGCCGACGCCGTGCGCCAGGCGGCGCGCAGCGCGCTGCTCGCGACCGCGGTCATGACCAGCGACGCGGGGATGCTGCGGCGCGCCATGGACGACCGCCTGCACCAGCCGTACCGCCTGTCGCGGCTGCCGGGAGCCGCCGCGCTCATCGCCGACGCCTACGACCACGGCGCGGCCGGCGCGGCGCTCTCCGGGGCCGGGCCGAGCGTCCTCGCCATCTGCGACTCCCCAGCCGTGGCCCACTCCGTGGAGAAGTCCTGGAACGCAGCCGGCCTGCCGGGGATGGCCACCCGGCTGCGGTTCGACACGGCCGGCGCGCGCCTGGCACATGCGGAGGCGCGGGCATGAGCCTCGTCACGCTGACGGACGTGGCCAAGAGCCACGGCGCGCAGCGCCTGTTCGACGGGGTGAACCTGCAGGTCACCGCCGGGCGGCGCATCGCCGTCATCGGGCCCAACGGGGCGGGCAAGACGACGCTGCTCGAGATCGTCACCGGCGAGCAGGAGGCGGACGGCGGCACCGTAACGCGCGCCAAGGACCTGGCCATCGGCTATCTGCGCCAGGAGGTGGCCGAGTCCGGCGGCCAGACGGCGATCGCCGAGGTGCTGGGCGGCGCCGGGGCGGTGAGCGGCATCGAGCGTCGCCTGCGCCACATCGAGGCCGAGCTGGCCGAAGCGACCGCCGAGGACGAGCTGGCCGAGCTGATGGACGAGTATGGCCGGCTGCAGCATCGGTTCGAGGCCATGGGCGGCTACGGGCTGGAGGCCGAGGGCCGCCGCATCCTGGCCGGGCTGGGCTTCGCCGAGAACGACATGGAGCGCAGCACGACGGAGTTCTCCGGTGGCTGGATGATGCGGGTGGCCCTGGCTCGCCTCCTGCTCCAGAACCCGGACCTGCTGCTCCTCGACGAGCCGACCAATCACCTGGACCTGGCCTCGGTGGAGTGGCTGCAGGGCTTCCTGGCCGAGTACGCCGGGGCGGTGATCCTGGTCAGCCACGACCGCGACTTCATCAACACGGTGGTCAACCGGGTGGCGGAGCTGCGGGCCGGCACGCTGACCGAGTACGTCGGCGACTACGCCGACTTCGTGGCGCAGCGCGACGAGCGCATCGCCGCCCTGGAGCGGCAGGCCGCGGCGCAGGGTCGCAAGATCGCGCAGGTCGAGCGCTTCATCGAGCGCTTCCGCTACAAGGAATCGAAGGCGCGGTCGGTCCAGAGCCGGATCAAGCAGCTGGACCGGATCGAGCGCATCCAGGTGCCGACCACGCGCACGAAGTCGGTCAGGTTCCGCTTCCCGCAGCCGCCGCGCAGCGGCCGGACGGTCATCACCCTGCGCGACGTCGTCAAGCGCTACGGCGACCACACCGTCTACGACGGGCTGAACCTGCAGCTGGAGCGCGGCCAGAAGGTCGCGCTCATCGGGCCGAACGGGGCCGGCAAGAGCACGCTGCTCAAGATCCTGGCCGGGGCGCTGCCCTTCGACGCGGGCACCCGTGAGCTGGGGCTCAACGTGCGGGTCGCCTACTTCGCGCAGCACCAGATCGAGGCGCTGAACCCGGCCAACACCGTCTTCGCCGAGCTGGCGGGAGCCGCGGCGCGCATGACCACGGCCGACATGCGGCGCCTGCTGGGAGCATTCCTCTTGTCCGGCGAGGCGATCGAGAAGCCGGTTGGCGTCCTGTCGGGCGGCGAGCAGACGCGCCTGGCGCTGGCCAAGCTGATGGCCGATCCCGCCAACCTGCTATGCCTGGACGAGCCGACCAACCACCTGGACATCGCCTCGCGCGACGTGCTGGAGGACGCGCTCAACGCCTTCCCGGGCACGATCGTGCTGATCACCCACGACCGCTACCTGATCCGCAGCGTGGCCAGCGCCATCGTGGAGGTCAACGCCGGCCGCGCCGTCCTGTTCCCGGGCGACTTCGAGTACTACGCCGCCAAGCGCGGGCTCGACATCGAGGAGCGCGGCGCGGTCGAGGGCCGCCAGACGCCGCGCGGCATCGAGCCACCGGCCCCGCGGTCCCGGGAGAACGCCACGGACGCCGCGCGCCGCCGGCGGGCCGAGGCCGAGCAGCGGAACCGCCGCTACCGGCGCACGCGCGACCTGCGAGATGCCCTGGACCGCGTGGAGTCCGAAGCGCGCCGCGCTGAGACGGACCTGGCGCAGGCGTCCGAGCGGCTGTCCGACCCATCGGTCTATGCCGATGCCGACCTCGTCCGTGACCTCATCGAGCGCCACAACGCCGCGCGCGACCGCGCGGAGCAGCTCGCCGGGGAGTGGACGCGCCTATCGGGCGAGCTCGAAGCCGCGGAGGCGGAGGACGCGCTGGCCGAGTCTCCGCGGTGACCCGGGAGCACCGCGGGCCGGACCTTGCCGGGGCGGGGCTGATCCTTCTGGCGGCGGCCTGCTTCGGGACGCTGGGACCCCTGAGCCGCTTCGCCGGCGACGCGGGGGTGGACTCGCTGACGGTGGTCACCTGGCGGTCGATCCTGGGCGCATCCCTGGTCACGGCGTTCCTGGCCGTGCGCTTCGCCGCGGGCCTGGGACGCCCCGTTCCACTGCGCTCGCTGCCGGTGCGCGACCGATGGTTCATCGTGGCGGCCGCCGTGGCCAACACGGCGCTGAACCTGGGCGCCTTCATCGCATTCCAGCGCATCACCATCGCGCTGACGCTCCTCGTCTTCTACCTGTACCCCGCCCTCGTGGCGGTCATCTCCACCACGTGGTTCGGGGAGCGGCTCGATCGCATCCGGTGGGGCGCGCTGGCGCTGTCCCTGGTCGGCATGGCGCTGGTCCTGTTCCAGGCCCCGGAGGCCGGCCGGTTCGACGCGCTGGGCATCGGCCTGGCCTTCATGGCCGCCCTGATGCAGGTCTTCTACGTCCTGGCCGCGCGCCACGGATTCGCGCAGGTGCCCGGCGCGCAGGCCGGCGCCATGACCATGGGCGGAGCCGCCGTGCTCTACCTGCTCATGGCTCTGGCGCTGGGCCGGCTGCCCACCCTGGCACAGCCGCTCGTGTCGACCGAGGCGCTGGTGCCTGTGGTCCTGGCCGGAACGATCGGGGCCGGGATCCCGACCGTCGCCTACATCGTCGGCATCCGGCGACTGGGCCCCTCGCGCGCGGCCATCCTGGCGACGTTCGAGCCTGTCGTGGGCGTTCTGCTGGCCGCGATGCTGCTGGCCGAGCAACCCACGCCGGTGCAGCTGGTGGGCGGCCTGCTGATCATCGCCTCCGGGGTCATCCTCCAGCTCCGGCCGCGCGCCGAGGTGGCCGAGCACGAGGCCCTCCCCGGCCGAGAGCCGGCCTAGGGGAGGGCCTGGCCCTCCATCAGCGCCGCGTGGATGGCCTGCGCGGCCGCGGCCACCTGGGGAAGCGGGACGTCGGCCCACACCACCCGCAGGCCCGATTCGTCGAAGCTGCCGGCACCGTGCGCCGGCACGGGGAGCAGGTCCGGCATCTCCGCGGCGCGGCCCACCAGGCTGATGCGGGCGAAGCGCTCCTTGCGGTCGACGGCCAGCATCAGGCCGCCGGGCACGCCCCCGCGACGGGCGCGCGGGCGAACCTCGGTCATGCCGCGCTCGGCGGCCAGCGCCCGCACCACGAGGCGCAGCCGGGCGCGCCGGGCGCGCCGCACGGCGACCGGATGCACCACCTCCGCTCCGAGCTCGGCGAGCAGCTCCAGCTGGATGGCGTCCACGACGGACAGGAAGCGCGCGGCGGGCACGAGGTGCGGATCGGCCTCCATCACGCCGCCGGTGTCCTTGAACAGCTCGCAGCGATCGGCCCGCAGCGCTGCGGCCAGGACCACGGCCGACAGGTCGGTGCCACCCCGTCCCAGGGTGGTCAGCTCCCCGTGTGCCCCGATGCCCTGGAAGCCGGTAACCACCGGCACCAAACCGGCGGACAGCGCCTGTCGGAGCCGCCGCGGGGCGACGCGCCGGACCTCGGCGCCCAGGTGCGCCGCGGCGGTGCGGATCCCGGCTTCCGCGCCGCTGAAGGACCGGGCCGGGATGCCGCGCGCCTCCAGGCCCAGGGCGAAGAGGGCGGCCGACAGCGCCTCGCCGGTCGCCAGGGCCCGGTCGGTCTCGCGGGCCATCGGCTCGCCGGCATCCTGGCGCGGCGCGCGGAGACGCGCGCCGCCGTCGGGAAGCAGCGCCGACGCGGCGGTGAGGATCGCATCGGTCACCCCCTCGAACGCCGAGACCACGACCACCGGCCTCATGCCCGAGGCCCGCTGCTCGGCCACCGCGGCCACCGCCGCGGCGATGTCCTCCGCGCGGCGCAGCACCGAGCCGCCGAACTTGTCCACGACGATCGGGCCATCGGCGAGGCTGGACGATTGGCTGGCGGCGCCTGGCAACATCGCTCGGCCACTCTAGACGTGGACGGACGCCGCGCGCCGGTCGGTGCAGGCTATCCTGACCACACCGTAGCGCTGCCGCACCGGAGGACCGACGGTTGGTTCGGACCAGGGAGACGGCCATCTCGCTCGGCATGGCCATCGGGCTGATGCTGCTGCTGACGGCCTTCGCGATCCAGGCCGTGCTCCCCGGTCCGGTCGTGGCGGCCACCGATCGGCTCCCCAACCTGCGCATGCTTTCGTTGCGCGACTGGCACATCCAGGACGCCGGCGGCAGGCGGCTGCTGCGCTTCACCACGATCATGGCAAACGAGGGACCCGGAGCCTTCGAGGTGCGCGGCCTGCGGCCCGACACAGACACGGAGCAGATGCGGATCTGGCAGGTCATCTATGACGGCAGCGGCGACAGGCGCCGCGTGCGGACGGGCGCCATCGGCAGGTACTCCGGCGACGGCCACGACCACTGGCACGTCCAGCGCATCATGACCTACGAGCTGTACAAGGTCGACAACCCGGCGACCGTGCGCGGCGGGGCAAAGACCGGCTTCTGCTTCCTGGACACCACGGCGTGGAGGCTCGGGCTGCCGCACGCTCGGCAGCACCCCTACTACCAGGAATCGTGGTGCGGGACGCGCAAGACCCTCTCGACCCGCGTCGGGATCTCGGTCGGCTGGGGCGACCGCTACCCGTGGGACTTCGCGTATCAGTGGATCGACATCACCGGACTGCAGCCGGGACGGTACGTCGTGCGCTCCACCGTCGACATCGCGAACTGGTACCGGGAGACGGACAACTACGACAACTGCCGGTGGGCCCGCATTCGCATCCCATCCAGCGGCACCCGGGTCAAGGTGCTGGAGAGCGGAGGCGGTTGCGGTCGGGCCGCGATCACGCCGGCCAAGACGTTCCCGGGCGCCGTGGAGTGGGACCCCATGCGTCGCATCGTCATGCAGCCAGGCACCTACACCGGATACACCTTCAACGCACTCGGCACGGAGCTGCGCACCAGGACCCACACCAAGGGGAGGGGGTCGGGCGCGGACACCGTCCGGCGGGCCCGCGTCCCCGGGCGCGAGGGGCGCTGGTTCTACGTCAAGAGCGGTACCTGGGACGGGTACTGGCTGCGGGACACGTCCAGGGTCGACCTCGAGCCCGAGGAGTGACGCGCCCTACTGCGGCGCGATGCGGACGATCCTGTCGTTCGACCCGTTGGAGGTCGTGATCCAGAGCTTCTTGCCCGGCCCCGACGCCACGCCTCGCAGGCGGCCCCACCGTTCGTTGAAGTACGTCTGACGACGGACCGCCGTCCGCCCGTCGTCGATGATCTTGAACCGGCGGAGGTCCTGCTCCTTCAGCTGGGCCACGAACAGCTGGTTCCGGTACGACTCCCAGGCCGAGCCGCGGGCGAAGGCAGCGCCCGAGGTCGCGATCGTGGACGAGCCTGAGTGCCACGCCGGCTTGACGAACGGGCCGTTCTGCGAGCATCCCGGCGTTCCCGGATGGTACGACGAGTTGTTGCCGGTAACGCACGGCCAGCCATAGTTGCGTCCGGGACGGATCCAGTTGATCTCGTCGCTTCGGTCCGGCCCGTGCTCCACCGCGTACACCCGGCCGCTGCCCGGGTGGAACGCGATTCCCTGCGGGTTGCGGTGGCCCATCGAGTACACGATCGATCGACCGCTCGAGCCGGGCAGGATCGGATTGTCGCTGGGCACCGATCCGTTGCGATTGACCCGCAGGATCTTGCCGTTGCGGGAGTCCGGGTTCTGCGCCAGGGCCTCGTTGGCGGCGTCGCCCATGCTGACCCACACCTTGCCGTCGGGCCCGATTTCGACCGCGCACCCGTTGTGGATAGTGTTCGCGCGCATGCCGCGGCGGATCACGTAGCGGTCGAACTCCAGCCTCCAGCCTGCCTTCACCCGGTAGCGGAGGACCTGGTTGCGCCACTTGCCGTCGTGGTCCCGCGAGGCGCAGACGTAGATGAGGCGGTTCTCGGCGAAGTTCGGATCCACCGCGATGCCCATGACGCCGGCCTCGCCGGCCGCGTGAACGTTGGAGATGGTCGTCGTCGCCAGCAGCGGCGTGTCCTTGCCCCCGCTCTTGAACACGCGAACGCGTCCCGGGCGCTCGGTCACGAACATCTGCCCGCCCGGCGCGAAGGCCACGTCCCACGGATGGACCAGGCCATTCTGCACCACCGTGGTGCGCAGCCTGGGCGCGGCGGCCATGGCGGGCAGCGGGAGGAAGACGGTGAGCAGCATGGCCACGATGAGCGGCACCGCGAGGGTCGAGCGGCGAGGCACGGGTGGCTCCTGGCAGCGGCGAATTCCGGACGGGCGCCACTCTACGCCAAGTCGGGTGCGCCCCGTCGATGGTCCGGGCGTGGTCCTTTCGTCCCGGCGACCACCGCCGGCAACTCTGCCAGCGAGGCGATGACGGTCGTGCCGGGGGGTAGCTCGGCCCCCGGCCGGCCGTCGGTCCCGCCGTCGCCCTCCTCAGCTTCCTCGCCGTCCTCGCCGTCCTCGCGCGGACGGGCCAGCAGGACGCCGTGCATGCCGGCGGACCGCGCCCCCTCCACGTCGGCGCGCAGCGAGTCGCCGACCATGAGCCCCTCCGACGGCGCCGCTCCGGCGCGCTCGAGGGCGAGGCCGAACAGGGCCGGGTCCGGCTTCGCCAGCCCCACCGCGCCCGATGCCAGGACGAAGTCCAGGTAACGGCCCAGGCCCAGTTCGGAAAGGATGCCGTCGAGGTTGGACCCCCAGTCGGAGATCACGCCGATGGTCAGACCCGGCATGCGCCGCAGCTCGCCCAGCGCCGGCTCGACGTCGGGATAGAGCTCCCACGCGTCCGCCGCGTACTGGCTGGCCAGGATGGCATCCAGCAGCTCGTGCTCGCGGTCGGCGAAACCGAGCTCGCGCAGCATCAGCGAGTGGTACTCGCGCCAGGTGCGCTCGATCAGGGCATCGTCGCCCCACGTCCGGTTGTCGGGGCGGTGGTACTCGTCCCAGAACCAGCGGTCGGCGACGTCCCACGCCCGCCGCAGGTCACCGCGGTCCACGGGGTGCCCGCGCTCCTCGAGCACGCCGGCCAGCGCGGCGGCCAGGGTGCGGCGCGGCGACAGGAGCGTGAAGCCGGCATCCAGGCAGACCAGTCGGTACGGCATGGCGGCGCAGGGTAGCGCATGCCGGATGCCCCGTCGGCGGCACGCTACCCTGACCGGGTGCGAGCCCACTCCCGGACCGATGTGCCCGGCCACGATGGTGTCGCCCGCCTGCGCCGGGCGATCCTGGGCTGGTACTCCGGCGCTCACCGCGGCTTCCCGTGGCGCGGCACCACGGATCCATGGGCCGTCCTCGTCAGCGAGGTGATGCTGCAGCAGACCCAGGCGTCGCGGGTCAGCGAGCGGTTTCCGCCCTTCATGGCGCGATTCCCGACGCCGCGCGCCATGGCCCGCGCGGCCGACCGGGACGTGCTGGTCGCGTGGTCCGGCCTCGGCTATAACCGGCGCGCGCTGGCCCTGCGGCGGACGGCGCTCGCCGTGGAGGCATCCGGGTGGCCGAGCGATGTCGCCGGGCTGGAGCGGCTCCCCGGGGTGGGGCCGTACACCGCGCGCGCCGTGGCCGCGCTGGCCTTCGGACAGCCCGTGGGAGCGGTGGATACCAACGTGCGCCGCTGGCTGGTGCGGCGCTTCGGCCTGCCGCCCGGCACCCCGCCCCGCGCGCTGCAGGCACTCGCCGATTGCCTGGCCGCGCCCGCCACCGACGCGGCACAGGCGGCCGACTGGATGCACGCCAGCATGGAGTTCGGCGCGCGGGTGTGCCGCGCCCGGGCGCCGCGCTGCGGAGCGTGCCCGGTCACCGCCGGCTGCCCGTCGCGGGAGCTCGCCGTCCACGTCCCGGTCGCTCGCCGGGCGCCCTTCGCCGGCTCGGTGCGCGCCACGCGCGGCGCCATCCTCCGCCAACTGGCACGCGCGCCGGGCCACAGCCTGACGGCGGCGCGGCTGGGCAGCCTGGTGGGCGGCGGTGGCCTGGAGCGCGCCATGGTCGCGCTGGAGCGCGACGGGCTGGCGCACCGCGCCGATGGGGTCGTGCACCTGGGTCCTCCGGGGCCGACGGCGACCCTGGCTACAATCGGGCCATGATCACCCCCTCCGCCAGGCCGGGGTTGCGCGTCCGGACCGGCGACCCGATGCCCTCGGTCGGGCTCCGAGCCACCGACGGGTACCTGCTCAACCTGCGCAGCCACGTCGGGGTGCGGCCGTCGATCGTGGTGTTCTTCGGCGGCCCGTCCCTGAAGGGATCGGCTCGCGAGCGCGGAGACCAGCTGGCCACGGCCCTGCGCGAGGCCCTCCCCCGCTTGGAGCGCGCCGGCGTGGGGCTGGTGGCGGTCACCACCGATTCCGAGCGACAGCAGGCCGAGTACGTGGCCGCACTGGAGCTCCCCTACGTGCTCTTCTCGGACGAGCGGCGGACGGCGGTGGCCATGCTCGGCATCCCCACCCGCAACGAGCGCGGCAACGTGAACGCCGAGCCGACGGCCTTCGCCGTGGCGCAGGACGGCATGGTTTTGGACGTCGTGGAGCGGGTCGAGCCGCGAGGTCTCATCGCTCGGCTGCTCGAGGCGATCTCCCCGCCCGACTGAGTTCATGCTCGCCGTCCGCACCCATGCCGCCGGCGAGCCGCTCCGCGTCGAGGACGTGCCACGGCCGGAGCCGTCCGGCACCGAGGTGCGGGTGCGGGTCGCCGGGTGCGGCGTCTGCCACACCGACCTGCACCTGGCTCGGACCGATCGCCTGCGCATCTCGCGCCCGGTCACCCTGGGCCACGAGATCGGCGGGACGATCGACGCCTGGGGCGACGAGGCCACCGGCCCGCTGCGTCGCGCGCGGCTGAAGGCCGGCGACCGGATCCTCGTCTTCGGCGGCTGGGGCTGCGGCGCCTGCCGCGAGTGCGCGGCCGGCGAGGAGCAGCGCTGCGAACGCGGCGAGTCGCCAGGCTTCCAACGCGACGGCGGCTACGCCGAGCACGTGCTGGTGCCGCACCCGCGCCACCTGGTGGGGATCGGGCCGCTGCCGGCGGACCAGGCCCCGCCGCTCGCCGACGCCGGCGTGACGCCGTACCGCGCCGTGAGCCGCGCGGCGCCATGGCTGACGCCGGGTGCCCGCGTGCTCCTCATGGGGCTCGGCGGGCTCGGCCAGTTCGCGATCCAGTACCTGCGGCGGCTGCCCGCGCTGACGATCGCGGTGCGCGAGCTGAACCCGGACAAGCTGGCGCTGGCCGCGGAGCTCGGAGCGGACCTGGGCGTGCTGGATGGCGACGAGGAGCTGGCGCACATCGGCCTCGGCGGCCCGGCGGACGTGGTGTTCGACTTCGTGGGCAGCGACGCGACGCTCGACTACGCGGCGCGCAACGTGGCGCCGGGCGGGCTCGTCTCGCTGGTCGGCGAGGCCGGCGGCTCGTTCCGCTTCGGGTTCGACCGGCTGCCGGTGGAGGCGTCGCTCAGCACCACCGCCTGGGGGTCGATCGCGGACCTGCGGGCCGTCGTCAGGCTCGCGCGTCGCGGCCGACTGGCCTGGGAGGTGGAGCGCATGCCGCTGGCCGACGCACAGGCCGCCCATGATCGCCTGGCGGCCGGCGGGGTGCGCGGGCGGCTGGTGCTCGTCCCGCCCGGCGCGCAGGCAGGCAGCTAGTCAACGGCCCCGGAACAGGCGACCCAGGATGCCCTTCGGGCGGTCCGGCTGCCGGCTGAACCACGGCCCGGACACGGTCTCGTACGCCTCGCGCACGGCCGGGGCGCGCAGGTCGGTCACCGCCAGCGACCGGCGCCCGCCCAGGTGCTCGCTGGCGACGGCGTGGAGGCGGTTGCGCACCTCATCGAAGGCGGACAGGCCGGCGTTCTCGACCAATCCGATCCCCACCGTCCAGCCCGACCCGGCACGCAGCAGCCAGGCTCGATCGACCTGCGCCAGCTCCGAGAGCGCCGCCCACAGCTCGGTGCCAAAGGGCTCCGGTACGTCGGTCGGCACCTCGAGCGGCGGCAGCTGCCCGAACGGCCGGCGCGCGCGCATCGCCTCCGGCGAGGTCGGGTCGATGCCGGCCGCCAGGAACGGGATGACCGCGGGCGGGACCTCCAGCTCGCCGGGCGCGGCGGGGTCGATGACGACCCGGTCCCCGCCCAGCTCCGCGCGCGCGAAGAGGTCGCGGGCCTCCAGTTCGATCGCGTCGGACCCGGGCGGGCCGAAGTCGTGGAACAGGTCGGCGGAGGTGTATGCCGGCAGGAAGCGGCCCTGGGCATCGGTGCCGTGGCGCATCCCCTCCAGCGGCACGCGGCCCGGATCGACCGGCTCCCCGGAGGACGAGCGGATGGGCACCACCAGGTTCATCGCCAGCAGCTCGCCCAGGCCGGTGTGGCTCATGCGGTCGGCACTCCCTCGGCCGTCAGCTTGCCCAGCGCCCCGTCCAGGCGGGCGAGCACGCGGTCGCGTCCGAGCAGCTCCATCGAGCCGAACAGGGGCGGCGACACCGTGCGGCCCGTGACGGCCACGCGCAGCGGTCGGAAGAAGTCGCCGGCCTTCCAGCCCATCTCGTCCGCGGCCTGGCGGCAGCGGGTCTCGAGCACGTCGGCCGAGAAATCGGCGGCCTCCAGGCCCTCCAGCGCGTCGCGGGCGGAGGCCACGGCGGCGGCCGTCTCGGCTGGGGTGCGCTGCTTCGGCAGCATGGCATCGGCGTCGTAGCGGGCGCCGACCTGCTCATCGGTCTCGACCAGGAAGACGACGAGCTCACCCGCATCGGCCAGTCGCACGAGGCGCTCCCTGATGAGCGGCACCACCCGCAGGACGGAGGCATCGTCGAGGGCATCGGGCAGGAACGGGCGCAGGCGCAGGGCGAGCTGCTGATCGGCCAGGGAGCGGATGTAGACGCCGTTGAGGAAGTCGAGGCGGTCCTGGTCGAACACCGCACCGCCCTTGTGGACCGCGCCCAGCTCGAAGCGCTCGGCCAGCTGGTCGAGGGTGAAGATCTCCTCCTCGGTGCCCGGGCTCCAGCCCAGGAAGGCCAGGAAGTTGACCATCGCCTCCGGCAGGTAGCCCTGCTCCCGGTACGCGGTGATGGCCGTCTGCGACTTGCGCTTGCTCATCTTCGTGCGGTCCGGGTTCAGGATGAGCGAGATGTGCGCGAAGCGCGGCTCCGCGTACCCCAGGGCCCGGATGAGCGCGATGTGCTTGGGGGTGTTGGAGAGGTGGTCCTCGCCGCGGATCACGTCGGTGATGCCCATCGCCTCGTCGTCCACGACCACCACGAAGTGGTAGAGCGGCACCCCGTTCGCGCGCACGATCACGAAGTCGCCCAGCAGCGCGTTGTCGAACTCCACCTCGCCGCGGATCAGGTCGTCGAAGCGGATGGCCTCGGGCGGAACCCTCAGCCGGATGGCCGGTTGCCGGCCCTCGGTCTCGAACCGGGCGCGGTCGGCATCGGTCAGTCGCAGGCAGCGGCCGTTGTAGCGCGGCGCTTCCTTCCTGGCCTCGTGCTCGCGCCTGACCCCCTCGAGCTCCTCGGGCGTGCACCAGCAGTGGTAGGCCGCGCCGCTTTCCAGGAGGCGCGTCGCCTCGCGGGCGTACAGGTCCATCCGCTGGCTCTGGCGGTACGGCCCGAATGAACCGATGTCCTCGCCGCCGGCCGCCTGCGGCCCCTCGTCCCAGCTGATCCCCAGCCAGTGCAGGTTGTCGATGATGTCGCGCTCGTCATCGGCTGTGCTGCGGGCGGTGTCGGTGTCCTCGATGCGCAGGACGTAGGTGCCGCCGACGTGCCGTGCGAAGAGGTAGTTGTAGAGGCTGGTCCTGGCCGTCCCGATGTGCAGCGGACCGGTGGGGCTGGGCGCCATCCGCACGCGGATCGGGCGGGTCGGCTGCGTCTCGCTCATGGGTCCCGCCGATGGTAGCAGGAGCGATGCCGGCGGCCGCCTTCCCGGTCCGGCGCCGTCACGATCGACCGATGTTCCTGGCGCAGGTGAGGGCTGCCCGCGCGGATTCATGCCAATTGCGCGCGCGGTGAACGAGGGGAGGCGCTCCCACGCTGGGGCTCGGGCCGGCGAGCTTTGCCAATCGGTCTCCCCATGAGCATTTGGCAGGAATATCGCTACCGGAACCGCGCCTTTCGTTCCTGGTGACCATTTGGCAACCTGAGGGCCTATTCGATCGATCTCGGCGCGTGCGGCAGGTCACGCACCGCGACGACCATCACGAGGACATTGCCCAGGAGGGTGTGCGGGCTCAGTCGAGCCTGAAGACCGCGCGCACCTCGCCCGAGCGCTCCCCGCGAGGATCGCGGATGGGCGGCGATGCGAAGTCGGCCAGCCGTCCGGCGACATCGGCCTCGTCCAGGGCGCCAACCGCGCGGAGTGCCGCCACCGTGGCCGCCGGCCGCGCGCGGCGTGCCCCGTCCCCGTCCTCCACCTTCAGCGCCAGCCCAATGGCGCCCTTCCCGCGGTCATGCGCGGCGCCGGCGCGCAGCGCCACGGCCTGGACGCCCTCAGCGCCTCCCTTGGCCAGCAGCCGGCCCGGCGCGGCGCGCATCAGCGCCGTGTCCAGCTGCCGCCGCTCCCCGGCCACCAGCTCGGGGTGCTGCATCATCGCGTCGCGGATGCGCTCGAGCGCGCGGCGCAGGGCGTCATCGCCGACGCCGGAGGGATCCGCCAGGCGCGCGAACGCCAGCGCCAGCCCGCGCAGCGGCACGCCGAAGGTGACGACGCCGCAGCCGTCGGTGGCGCGCGCGACCGCGTCGACTGGCACCTCGGACAGCACCGACACGGCCTCGAGCGCCAGCCGCTGGATCGGGTGATCGGGTTGCCAGTAGGTCTCCACCGGCCAGCCGGCTGCCTTTGCGTGGAGCGCCATGCCGGCGTGCTTGCCGGAGCAGTTGTGGCGCAGCGGCGAGGGCGTCTCGCCGTCGCGAAGCAGCCGGTCGGCGGTCTCGCGGTCGAAGGGCGGGTGCGTCCCGCAGGCCAGCACGTCCCGTGACAGGCCGCCGGCGCGCAGCAGGGCCTGGACGCTGCGCGAGTGGCGATCCTCACCGGCGTGCGAGGCGGCCATGACGGCCAGCGCCTCGGTTGGTGTCGGGAAATCGTAGGCATCGAAATGCCCGGAGGCCACGAAGGGGGCCAGCTGGAACGGCTTCGCGGCCGAACGCAGGTAGATGAACGTATCCGGGTCGCCGAATGAGGCGAGCAGGGAGCCGTCAGCGCCCACCACGGCCAGTGAGCCGCGGTGGCGAGACTCGACGCGTTCCCCGCGACTAACCTCTACCAGGACGGGCGACGCTGCCGCGCTGGCGACTTTCCGGTGCGCGCCGCCGGATGGACGCTTACTGGCCGTTGCCGCCGGGGCCCGTGGGCTGGCGCTCGCTGGCGGGCGCTCCCTCGCGATCCTGCTTGGAGAAGATCGACCCCTGGCCGGCCGACGCGCCCGCCGCGGCGGGTTCCGGGGCCGGCTTTGGCTGCGCCTGCTGGCCGCCCTGCGGCTGCCCGGCCGCCCGCGGCGCGCCGCCCTCGTGGGTCATGATCACCGAGCCCTCCCAGTGGGCTCCCTCCTTCACCACCAGCACCTGGGTCTTGACCTTGCCCTTGACCCGCCCGGTGGAGCCGATCTCGAAGCGGCCGCCGCAGTCGACGTCGCCCTCGTAGTCGCCATTGATGATCACGTTGTGCGCCGTGATCGCGCTGCGGACCCGGGCCTGGGGGCTGATGATCAGCGTACCCTGGCACTCGATCTCGCCCTGCGCCTCGCCCTCGATCCGCAGGTCGCGGTCCGAGACGTACTTGCCGTTGAAACGGGCGTGTGGGTCGATCACGCTCTCGTTTCCGGACTCGCTCCGGCGGAACTCGGTGGGAGAAGGCGTCACGTCGACCTCACTCGTAAGGCTGTCCGGGTACAGGTTGCCGACGACATCCTCGCGCGACAAGGCGTCGGACTTGTTGTCTCGCTTTGATCCGAAGACCACTGCTGGCTCCTCCTTCAAGCGGCGACGGCCTGGGCACGCCGGTCGTGCGGGGTTCCTGCAAGGACCGATAGCCTAGCAGCCTCGTCCCAGCCGAGGTAGTCCCCGGACCGATGCAGCCTCTCGACCGCGATCCGGTTCGAGCCCTGCTGGCGAATCTCCGCGTGTGGGCCCGCGACCTCCCGTCGCAGGGCTCCGAGCGCTACGGGGCGCTGTGCGATGGGCTGGCCGCGGATCCGGATCGGGCATCCCTGATCCTGGACGCGCGTCCCGGCTTCCGGAACCCGCTCATCCTCCTCGCCGCCGTCCATCACCTGCTGCTCACCGGCACCACGCATCCGGTGGCCGCGTACTACGCCACCCTGGTGGGGGAGGCGGCACGGCCGATCGATGCCGGCTTGTACCCGGCGTTCGCGGACTTCGTGGACGAGCACCGGAGCCGTGTCGCGGACCTGGTCCGCAGCCGCAGCACGCAGACCAACGAGGCGCGGCGCACCGTCGTCACGCTGCCGGCGCTGGGGTTGGTGCAGGGCGAGGCGGGCGCCGCGCTGGCCCTGATCGACGTCGGCGCGAGCGCGGGCCTGACCCTGCTGCCGGATCGCTACGGGTACCGGCTGGGCGGCGTGGACGCGGGGGACCGCAACTCGGCGGTGCAGATCGCCTGCGAGGCGGAGGGGGAGCTGCGGCCTCCCATCCCCGGGCAGCTGCAGGTCTCCTGGCGCCGCGGCCTGGATCTCAACCCGCTGGACGTCCGCGATGCGGAGACCCGCGCCTGGCTGCGCGCCCTGGTCTGGCCCGAGCACCGGGACCGCCTCGCGCTCCTGGACGCCGCCCTGCAGGTGGCGCGGGAGGAGCCGCCGACGGTCGTGCGGGGTGACCTGGTTGAAGACCTGCCGTCGCTCGTGGCGGCGGCCCCCGGCGACGCCGCGCTGGTCGTGACGTCCACCTGGACGCTCGCCTACCTGGAGCCGGCGCGCCGCCAGGGATTCATCGCCGCGCTCGCCGTGCAGGCGGCGGTGACAGGTCGGACGATCTGGCTGGTCGCGGGCGAGGGGGAGGCCGTCGTGGCCAGCATGAACCTCGGCATCGGGCGCATGCCGCCCGATGGGTTCGGGCCCTCGACCCTGTCACTTCATCGGTTCGAGCCCGACGGCGGTCGACGGCACCGGCTGCTGGCCACGACCCATCCCCACGGGCGCTGGATCCGCTGGCTGGACGCCGCGACTGCGGGCGGCCACGCGTAAAATCGGGCCGCCATGGACCTCTCCGAGCGCTACCCGAGCCTGCGCGTCAGCCGCCACCCGCTGGTGGCCCACAAGCTGTCGATCCTGCGCGACGTGGGGACCGATACCAAGAAGTTCCGCGAGCTCGTCCGCGAGCTGACCTGGCTGCTCGGCTACGAGGCGATGGCCGACCTCGAGACGCGCCCGCGCCGGGTGGAGACGCCACTGGAGGCAATGGACGGCGGTGAGGTCGACCCGCGCGTCGGGCTGGTCCCGGTGCTGCGCGCCGGCCTGGGCATGGTGGACGCCATGCTGGAGCTGATCCCGACCGCGCAGGTGTGGCACATCGGCCTGTACCGCGACGAGCGCACCCTGAAGCCGGTCGAGTACTACAACAAGCTGCCGGACGCGGCCACCGTGCAGGTCTGCCTCATCCTGGACCCGATGCTGGCCACCGGCGGCTCGTCGGCGGCGACGGTCGACATCCTCAAGGCGTGGGGCGCGGCCCGGATCAAGCAGGTCAGCCTCATCGCCGCCCCGGAGGGGGTGGCCACCCTGTCCGGGCAGCACCCGGACGTCGACATCCACGTGGCGGCCGTCGACCGGGAGCTGAACGAGCGGGGCTACATCGTGCCGGGGCTGGGGGACGCCGGCGATCGGCAATTCGGCACGTTCGCCGGCCCGTCGTCAGAGCCGGGCCACGAGCCCGGCGACGAGACAGCCGAGGTCGTGCGCCGGCTGCAGCGGGATCTCGCCCGGGACTGAGTTGATCCCGCCGGGCTGGTTCCTCCGCGAATTGGCAGCCCGCGCCCGAGCGCAAAGAAGTGTCCCGGAGGAACTGCCCCCGGCACCTTTGATGCAATCTCCGGTGTCGTTGGCCGCCCCTTCGGGACGACCACAGCATAGGGAGCGCCGGGGCGGGCGCGCAATCCCCCTTATCCCCGAGTTTCGGGGCGCTGCGCGTGGTTTTCCACACGGTTTCCCCATTGTGGACATTGACGGACCGATGACGTCGCCTTTACATCGGTCCACCATCCTGACGCCACCATGACGCACGATCGACCCCGGGTCCTCTTCGTGTGCACCCACAACAGCGCCCGCTCGCAGATGGCGGAGGGCCTGCTGCGCGCCGCGGCAGGCGAGCGCTACGAGGTCGACAGCGCCGGCACACAGGCCACGGCCGTGCGGCCGGAGGCGATCGCCGCCATGCGCGAGGTGGGCATCGACATCTCGGCGCAGCGCAGCAAGACGCTGGAGCGCTTCATGGGAGAGCCGCTCGAGTGGCTGATCACCGTGTGCGACCAGGCCCGCGAGGCGTGCCCCACCCTGCCCGGGGTGGCGCGCCAGCTGCACTGGAGCGTCGCCGACCCGTCGGCCGTGACGGGTGACCTGGAGCAGCGCATGGCGGCGTTCCGCGCCGCGCGCGACGAGCTGGCGGACCGAATCGGCGAGTTCCTGGAACCCGATCCGCCGGCGCCGTCGACCACGTGACGCTGCGGCCTGGCGACCGGCCGGTGCCGGCCGATGGGCTGTTGCACCCGATCGGCCTGGTGGCGCTCGTCACGCTCCTGGCAAACGACCACTGGCTGAAGGCGGCGGCTCCGGGCGCCCTCACCGGAAAGCTGTCGGACGTCGCCGGCCTGGTGCTCGCGCCGCTGGTGATCCAGGCGGCCTGGGAGGTGGGCCGCTGGCTGCTCGGCCGGCCGTGGGGGCCGAGCCCGGCGGTCGGGGCGACGGCCGTGGCGGCGGTGGGCGTCGGCTTCGCCGCGGCCAACACGCTGGAGCCCGCCGCGGAGGCCTATCGCGCCGTCATGGCGCTGCTGCAGTACCCGTTCGCCGCCGTCGGGGGTCTGCTCGACTCAGGCTCCGCCCCCGGCCTGCACGCCGTCGCCTTCGCGCGGGACCCGTGGGATCTGGTGGCCCTGCCCGCCCTCGCCCTGCCCCTGCTCATCGTCGGCAACCGGCGGCGGCAGCACCACCACGCCGGCCATCGCACCAAGGACGGTGAGGGCCGCCAGCACCCCGACCACGCGTGATTCGGGGGTCGGCGCCAGGAACCCCGTCTCCGGCTGGAGCAGCATCCAGCCGGCCCCGAGCACGACGACCAGGGCCAGCGGGGCGTCGGCCGCGAGCAGCACCGCCCGCGAGCCGCGCCGCCAGGCCCACAGCCCCGCCACGAATCCGACCGCCACCAGGAGCGGTATGGAACCCATTGCCAGCGAGCCGACGTCGGGGGCCCGCGCTCCGGGGCTCAGCAGGCTGGC
>JAPSGM010000243.1 GCA_031177555.1 Chloroflexota bacterium | reverse complement strand
GCTGCGCTCGCTGCTCATCGGGGAGTGACCGCCCCCACGCCGGAGCGCGCGCTGCGCCTGGCGCTCATCGGCTGGGGCCTGGGGGAGCTGGCCATGGGCCGTACCCGGATCGGCGTCGCCTGGCTGTTCCTGGAGGCCGCCATGCTGGTCGCGGTGGCCGCAACGACGCTGCTCTGGGCCGACACGACCTGGTACCTCCTGCCGTACCTGCTGGGTATCGCGTTCCTGGTGCTGTGGGCCGCACAGGCGGTCCTCGCCTACCGCCGCGCGCGATCGCTCCAGGCCGCGACCCCCGCCGCGCGGCCCCGCTCGCCGGCGGCGATCGTGGCCTGGCTGGCGCTGCCGCTGCTCGCCTGGGGAACGGGGTTCTGGCTCATCGGCGCCGGTGCCGCCTCGCCGGGCGCTGCCGCGGACGCGTTCCTGACCGATTGGGCCATCCTCGAACCGATGCCACCGCCACCGCTCGACAGAGGTGACGAAGGCCCGATGGTTGAGCGCGAGGCCGCTGAGGCGCTGCACCACCTCCAGGACCTCTGCGACGCCGGCCGGATGAGCGAGGACTGCCACGCGGACACGAAGAACCTGCTGCGTGACATCCGCGTCTCGATCGAGCCGGATGGCGCCCTGAAGGCCATCGCACGGGCCCAGCTGGTGGAGTATCGACGGCGCGCGACTCGCGTCCTCGGGGTCCTCGGCGGCACCGAGCTCCAGCCATTCCCGATCGAGACGGTCCTGACCCTGCGGCTGGAGGCGCAGCCCGCCGCCCTGGGAGCCCGACGCTGGGTGATCGTGAACGCCGCGGCCGGCTGATGGGTAGCCATGGCGTGACCGACACGCTCGCCGCGGGCTCGCCGCCCGCACCGGCCGCGTCGCGCGGCGACCGCTTCCTGGCGTCGGTCGCCGCTTCGGTGGGCGCGGCCGTCGTCGGCGCGGAGGCCCCGCTGCGGCTGCTGGCGACCGCCCTGCTGGCCGAGGGCCACGCGCTGGTCGAGGACGTGCCCGGCGTCGGCAAGACGCTGCTGGCCCGCGCCTTCGCGGCCGCGCTGGGCCTGGGCTTCGCCCGCGTCCAGGGGACGCCGGACCTGCTGCCCACCGACGTGACCGGCTCGAGCATCCTGGAGGGCGGGGCCTTCCGGTTCGTGGAGGGGCCCGTCTTCACCAACATCCTGCTGGTGGACGAGATCAACCGCGCCACCCCGCGCACCCAATCGGCCCTGCTTGAGGCCATGCAGGAGCGCCAGGTCAGCGCCGAGGGCGAGACCCGGTCGCTCCCGGACCCGTTCCTGGTGCTGGCCACGCAGAACCCGGTCGAACTGGAGGGCACCTTCGCGCTGCCGGAGGCGCAGCTCGACCGCTTCCTCCTGCGCATCGCGATCGGCTATCCGGACGAGCCCGGCGAGCGGCGTATCGCGTCCCGCCACCAGGCCGCCGCCGAGCCGATGGACGGCGTCCGCCAGGTCGCGTCGGCCAGCGACCTCCGCGCGCTGCGCGAGGCGGCGCGCACCGTCCGCGTGGCCGACGACGTGGAGGGCTACCTCGTCGCGCTGGTGCGCGGCACGCGGCAGCACGAGGACGTCCGCCTCGGCGCGTCGCCCCGCAGCAGCGTGGCCCTGTACCGCGCCGCGCAGGCGTGGGCCCTGCTCGACGGCCGCGACTTCGTCCTGCCCGATGACGTCCGGGCGCTGGTGCACGCCGTCCTCGACCATCGCATCCTGCTGGACATCGACCGTGAGCTGCGGGGCGCGACCGTGGCCGGCGTGGTGGATGCCGTGCTCGAACGCGTGCCGCTGCCGCTCCCGGCCGACGCGACCGGCTGACCGGCCGCAGCGCTGCCGGGCCCCGACCGATGAACCGATGGTTCGGCCTGGCGCTCGCGATCGCGCTGGCGGGCGCCGTCGCGTCGGCCCCGGGCCTGCTGCTGGTGGCGGCCATCACGCTGCTGTACGGCTCGCTCACGCGCCTCTGGACGCGCTTCGGCGTTCGCCGCGTCGAGTACCGCCGCGAGCTGGCCGCGACCCGCGCGGTGTCCGGCGACTCGCTGCCGCTGGACGTCACCATCTGGAACCGCAAGCCGCTGCCGCTTCCATGGGTCGCGGCCGACGACCTCGTGACCGATGGGCTCACAGTGCGCGAGCGGCCGCAGCTCGACCGAGACAACCAGGTGATCGGCCGGCGCATCCTGCACAACGCCTGGTCGCTGGCGTGGTACGAGCGGGTCGTGCGCCACTTCCACCTCGACGACCTGCGGCGCGGCGTCTACGACTTCGGCCCGGTGCGGCTGCGCGTCCGCGACATCCTGGGCCGCGACGCGATGGAAGCCGAGATCGACACGCCCGCCACGCTGGTCGTGTCGCCGGCGACCCTGCCGGTGCGCCGGGCCGGCCGCGAGGCCTCGCCCATCGGCGAGCGGCGGGCGCGGCGCTCGCTGTTCGTGGACCCGTCGCTGTACGGCGGCGTGCGTCCCTTCCAGCCCGGGGACTCCCTGCGGCGCGTCCATTGGCGCGCGACCGCGCGCCTGGGCGTGCCGGTCAGCCGCCGCTACGAGCCGGCGCGCGGCCGCGAGGTCGTGCTCGCGCTCGACGTGCAGACGCTGCCCGGCCCGCAATGGGAGATGACCTGGGACGAAGCCGCGTTCGAGGGGCTCTGCACGTCCGCCGCTTCACTGGCCCGCCGCCTGCTCGATGACGGCGCGTCCGTCGGCCTGGCTGCGGCCAGCTTCACCGGCACGCCGCAGCGCTTCGCGTGGCTCGCGCCGCAGGCGTCGGCCGGCCAGGTCGGGCGGGTGGGCGCGCTGCTGGCGCGCATCGGCCCCATCAGCTCCGGCCCGTTCGGCGGCCTGCTTACGTGGGTCACCCATCGGCTGGCACCGGGCAGCACGGTCATGCTGCTCTCCGTTCGCGATCCCCGCACCTTCCTGCCGCCGGCGGGCCGCCTGGCGCGCAGCGGCTACGCCGTGGAGCTGGTCGCCGCCGGCGATGCCGCGGTGCGCCACGCCGCCATGGCACGGGCCGCCGGGCTGCCGGCCACGGCGGCGGCGCTGATCCCGACCTCGGAGCATCCTGATGCGGTCGTCCTGGGCGTCTAGGGCCCTCCTCCCCGCCATGCAGGTCGTGGCGGAGGGCAGCTGGCTGGCGGTCTTGTACGCCGCGCTCCAGTCGATCAGCGGGGAGGCCGTCCGCCTCGGTCCGCTGGAGCTCGCCGTGCTGGCCTGGGCCGGCATGGCCTGGGGACGCCGCAGCCGCTGGCGCTCGCCGGCAGCCGAGGCCGTCGGCCTGCCAATCCTGGCGGTGGTCGCCGGGGCGGCCGCCTGGCTGCTGGACCCGGTGGTTCGGCAGGCCCTCGCCGGCGGCGATCCGCTGGGCGCCCTGGCGATGCACCCCGCCGGCTGGGTGGGCGCGATCGCCTTCTGGCGCGGCGAGAC
>JAPSGM010000072.1 GCA_031177555.1 Chloroflexota bacterium | reverse complement strand
GGCCCCGCTGCTAGGCTCCCGGCATGAGCACCAACTCGGCGCTGGCGACGTTCGTCGAACCGGCCGCCGGCACCAGCGTCTCGGCGCGCACCGGATCCGGGTTCACGATCACCTTCGACACCGACGAGGGCGTCGCGGAGCGGTCCGGACCGGCGCCGCTCGAGACCGTGCTCGCCGCGCTGGCGGCGTGCACGAGCCTGGACGTGGCCAGCATCCTGCGCAAGAAGCGGCAGTCGGCCGTCGGCTACGAGATCGCGGTGAGCGCGGAGCGCAGCGAGGAGCACCCGCGTGTGTACACCGCGATCGTGGTCGAGCACCGGGTCACCGGCGACGTCGCAGCCGAGGCGGTCAGGCGATCGGTTGAGCTGTCGGCGACGCGCTACTGCCCGATCAGCGCCATGCTGTCGGCGAGCGTGACGATCGAGCATCGGTTCCGGCTGATGCGCGACCCGCAGGACCCGGCGCCGATCGGCGCGACGGTGGTGGTCACCGGCCCGCGGTGATGGCGGGTTCGCCACCCCGGTCACGAGGCCGATTGCAGGCGCCGGGGCGCGTCGACCGCCTCGAGCACCGCCCGGGTGAAGACCTCGATGTCGAATGGCTTGGCGACGATCGGCCCGGTGGGAGCAAGCTCGGCCAGCCGGTCGCGGCTGGCGGCCGAGACGAAGACGACCGGAATGCCGGGCCAGGCGTCTCGCAGCAGCTCGGTGATGTCGCCGCCATCCCCGTCCGGCAGCATGACGTCAACCACCAGCAGGTGCGGCAGCGCGAGCGCCATGAGATCGCCCAGCTCGACGATCCGGTTGCAGACGACCACGGAGAAGCCCAGCTGGCGGAGGAGGTCCGCCTCGAGGGCTGCGATGTCGGGATCGTCCTCGAGGACGTAGGCACGCTGCTCCTCCGCGTCCGGCGGTCGCACGGGCACGGGGCTTGCGGTCTGCTCGTCCATGCCCCAAGTCTGTGAGGCGGCATTGGGGCGGGCAATGACGGGATGGTCCTAGCCGCCCTGTCGTCGCCCATTGGAGGCGGGTGTAGGATGCTGGCCCGTGCTGCGGGCAGGCCCCTGACGGGCCGGCGAGCGGCACGACGAGCGCGGACGTTGGAGATACCGAATGGCGCGATCCATGTGGCGGGGGGCGATCCAGTTCGGCCTGGTGACGATCCCGGTCAAGCTGTACCTGGCGACCGAGAGCAGCAGCATCGGCTTCAACCTGCTCCACGAGAAGGACCTGAGCCGCATCCAGATGAAGATCTACTGCCCGGTCGACGACGCGATCATCTCGCGCTCGGAGACGGTGCGCGGCTACGAGTGGAGCAAGGGCAAGTACGTGGTGGTCACCGAGGAGGACCTCGAATCGGTGCCGCTCAAGACGGTGCGCTCCATCGAGATCGAGGCCTTCGTCGACGAGGAGGAGGCGGAGGCCAAGGGCTCGCGCTTCGTGAAGCAGGCCTACTACCTCGAGCCCGATGAGGTCGGCCGCAAGGCCTTCTACCTGCTCAAGTCGGTCCTGGCCGATACCGGCAAGACCGCCGTGTGCAAGATCGTCCTCAAGGACCGCGAGCAGCTCGCCGTGCTCAACCCGTTCGCCAACACCATCCTGCTGAACACGCTCCACTGGCCCGATGAGATCCGATCGCTCGAAGAGCTCAACCTTCCGGAGGAGCAGGTCGAGATCAAGCCGGCCGAACGCAAGATGGCGGAACAGCTGATCGCCAGCATGGAGGGCGAGTACGACCCGGACGCATACCGCGACGAGTACCGCGAGGCGCTCATGCGCGTCATCGAGGCCAAGGTCGCGGGCGAGAAGCCCGAGCCGGCGAAGAAGGCCGAGCCCACCCGCATCGGCGACCTGATGGCCGCGCTGGAGGCGAGCGTCGCCTCCGCGCGCGAGTCACGTCGCGTGGGGACGGCCGAGGGCGCCGGGGAGAAGCCCGCCAGGGCCAGGGCCGGCGGGAAGTCGCGCCCCGCATCGGCGAAGAAGGCGGCGCCGAAGAAGGCGACCGCGCGCAAGGCTCGCGCGAAGTCGGAGGAGGCCGCGGAGGCCCCCGCCCGCCGCCGCAAGACGGCCTGACGGCGCGGGTGTCCGGAGAGCAGCTCCGGCTCCCCGATCCCCCCGACGAGCCGGGGCCTCGCCGGCGCCTGCCGGCGTCGCTGCGGCCGATGCTGGCCACGCCGGTCGACGAGCCGTTCGACGACCGCGACTACCTCTTCGAGCCGTGGTGGCCCGGCGTGCGGGCCATCGCGTTCGTGGAGCGGGGCGCGATCCGGCTGCAGGTCGAGGGCATGGCCGACGCCGCCGCGGCCTTCCCGGAGGTGGCCGAGATCGTCGGGCAGCTCGGCGAGGACGGCGTGGTGCTCGACGGGACGCTGCTCGTGCTCGACGATGACGGGCGGCCGGATCCTGCCCTGCTGCGCCGGCGCCTCGACGGCCGGGAGCGGCCGGGCCGGGCGGCGTACGTGGCCAGCGACCTGCTGTGGGCCGGCGGCGAGGCCGCCACGCGGCGATCGTTCCGCGTCCGACGGCGCTGGCTGGAGGCGGTCCTGGAGCCGGGTGACCGCGCCACGGTGGGACGTGGCTACGAAGGTGACGGAACGCTGGTCGCCGAGGCCCTGGCCTCGCTGGGCATCGACGGCCTGTCGGCGCGGCACCTCGAGGCGCGGTACCGCGCCGGGCCGGCCGGCGGCGCCTGGCTGCGCGCGCCGATCGCGCCGGCCGAGCCGCGCCCGCGCCCGACGCTGGCGCTGATCCTGCGCCTGCCCCTGGGAGACTGAGGAGCGCCCCGCGACGCTTGCGACGCCCGTTTCAGCGGGCCTCCGGCGGCGCCAGGAGGGGCTCCAGCACCCAGGGCCAGGGTGCCTCGGGCAGCAGCCGCTCCGCGTCGCGCACGAGACCGTCGGCCGGGTAGCCGCGGAAGGTGGCGACGTCGTAGATCGCGGACGGCGGCCGCGACGGCCCGCCGCCCAGCGCCTCGCCCCGAGCGACCTCGCCCACCGCCAGCTCGTACCCCACGTCGCGGCCCAGGTGCCGGCGCACGAGCGCCGCCAGCTCCCAGGTCGTTGCCGAGGCGGGGGCCTCGGCGATCGCGCGGCGCCCCTCGGCTTCGGTGGCGGCGCGGTCGCCGACCATGGCGTACGCCAGCAGGCGGGCGAAGGTGCTGGGATAGTCGTCCGGATCGACCGGCTCGCCCAGCGCCCGCCGTGCGATCAGCAGGTTCAGGTCCGCGGTCGCTGCCCCGATCTCCGGCGCCCGCCCATTTCCCACCCCGACGTCGCGCGGCCAGGGCAGGGTGAGCGCGGTCCACATGTTGGTGAGCAGCGACAGCCGGTAGGCGCGGTCGGCGGCTTCCCGGTCCCCGAGCCACTCGTAGACGAGGGCGGCGTTCGCCAGCTCGCGTCCCGGTGCGGTGGCGGCATCCACCGCGCGGTCGGCCGCCTCGCGCGCGCAGGCACGGTCCTCCGTCGCTCGGCACAGGAGCGCCAGGTTGGTCCACGACGGGCCGTCGCCGGGGTTGAGCTGCACCGCGCGGCGGGCGGCGGCGGTGGCCAGTCCGGCGTCCTTCGCCCGGTCGGCGGCGACGGCGAGCGACTTCGGGCCGGTGGGATGCCACGGGTCGAGGATGACTGCCCGCTGCAGCGCCGCGAGCGCCGGCGCCCAGCGTCCGCCGGACGCGTGCGCGATCCCGCTGCGGTACGTGATCGCGGCCGCGTCCCCCATCACCATCACCACGGCGAGCGCCAGCCCTGCGGCCGCCGCGGCGGCCCATGCCGCCATCGGTGCCCAGGCCTGCGCCCGGGGCCTGGCGGGGCGCCACCTCACGGCTCCGGCATCGCGCAGCGCCAGGGCCAGCAGCAGGACGACCAGCAGGTTAAACCCGGGAAGGAAGGTCAGGTCCTCGAACAGCATCCCCGCCGCCAGCCCGACCAGCACCGCGGACGCGGCGCGGCCGGGCATGGCCCGCTGGCGCCAGGGCCCGGCGGCGACCAGGAACGCCGCCGCCAGTGCCGCCGCGGCGAGCAGGCCGACGATGCCGGCATCGCCCAGGATGCCCAGCGGGACGTTGTGCGAGTGCGGCTGCCGCACCGGGAAGCTGAGCGCCGGTGCGTAGGCCTGGCGCGCGAACGGCATGGCGCCCGGCCCGATGCCCAGCAGCGGGTCCGTGCTCCACGCGGCCAGCGTGTCGCGCCACAGGAAGCCGCGGTACACCAGCGAGCTGACCTCAGTCAGCCGCGGCAGGACCAGCGCCGCGGCCACGGCGAGGGCGGCCCCGGCGACCAGGCCGACGGCCAGGCCCTCGGGCGTCAGCCGGTGGGGACGGCGGACCCGCCCCAGGGAGCGGTAGACGGCCGCTCCGGCGAAGGCGAGCAGGCCGACCACGATGGCGATCCAGGCCGACCGCGAGCCGGACAGGACGGTCAGGGGCAGGCCGATGGCCAGCAGCCCGCCCAGCACCCCCAGGCGCAGCCGACGGTCGGGGAGCAGCAGGGCCAGGGGCAGGGCGGCCAGGATGATGAAGGGCGGCGCGGCCACGGACCCGAACGGAGTGCCCTCGTGCCCCAGGCGCAGCGGCGGCAGCCCCGGCCCGCCGGCGGCGACCCACTCCATCCGGCGCCAGCCGAGCATGACCAGCCCCACCGTGCTGAGCCCGAGGACGGACAGCGTCACCACGAAGGCGGTCCAACCTGGCCGATGCCGCAGCACCAGCAGCGCCACCGGCAGCATGGCCGCCGTGGCCAGGATGCCGGCCAGCGCCCGCGCCGACAGCCCCGCATTCCAGGCGGAGAGCGTGCCCACGCCGAAGGCCAGCAGCAGGACCAGGACGGGCAGGTCCAGGCGAGTGCGCGGCAGCTCGGCGCCGCGCCAGGCGAGTGCGGCCAGCCCCAGCGCGGCGGCGGCAGCCGCCAGGTGCAGCGCCGCCTGCAGCCGCGCGTCCCACAGGGCGCCGTCCCAGGCCAGGTACGCGAAGACCGCGACTCCGATGCCGACCGCCGCCAGCTCCGCGGCGCGTCGCCCGATCACCCGGCCGCCTCGGATGCCCCCAGCGCCAGGTGCAGTGCTCGCTCCAGCTTGCTCCACGGCTCCGGGCGCAGGCCGGCACGGCCGCGCAGCGCGTCGACGACCGCGCGCTGCAGCGGCGCGGCAAGGCCGGGATCGAGCTCCAGCTCCACGACGCGCATCTCGCCCAGCTCCCGGCCCCGGCGCTCGACGCGCACCCGGTCCAGGCTGAGGATGGCGACGCGGCGCCCGCCCACCAGCACCTGGCGCTCGGTCCGCCGCTGGCGCAGCCGCAGGATCTCGTGCAGCGGCTCGGCGCCGGCCAGGCGCAGGACCAGGTCGCGTGCCGCCGAGCCGGGCCAGCTGGCCGGCGGCGCATCCGCGTGCGCGGGGGCCGGCCCCTCCACCTCGGGGCGGCGGTGCAGCGAGTCGCCGGCCGCATGCTCGGCGGGCCCCTTGAGCGAGATCCAGCCCCGCCCGTCACGGGTTCGCAGCCGGCAGGCCCAGCGCGCGGCGGCCAGCGCACCGCCGGCGGTGTCGAGGTACCGGTCCAGCTCGTCGATCTCGCGCGCCGGCCCCAGCGTGGCGGGGCCCAGCCGGGGCAGCACGGCCAGCGCGTCGAGCGCCGCCTCGTCCGCGCGCAGCTTCAGCTCGACCTCCAGCGCGGCGCTCATCGGCCGTAGCGCTCCGCCAGGTGGCGCACCGAGGCCGCCACCACCTCGCGCAGCTCACGGGGCTCGAGCACCTCCACCGCGTCGCCCCAGGACATGATCCAGGGCCGGATCTCCACGATCCCGGCGACCCGCACCGTCATCTCCAGGCGGCCGTCGTCCAGCGCCGTGATCTGCTGCGAGCGATGCCACACCGACTCGCGCACGCGGTGCGCCACCGACGGCTCGAAGCGCAGGCGGACGTCGACGACGTTCGTGCCGTCCGACGACCAGATCCCCCAGGAGTGGGCCAGCCAGCGGTCCGGGTCGAACTCCTCGGGGATCTCGTAGCGGTCCGCGGTCAGGGTGGCGGAGCGCACCCGCTCGACCTTGTAGGTCCGCATGGCGTCGACGGTCTCGTCCCAGCCGATGAGGTACACGCTGCGGCCGTAGGCATCCGGCTCCAGGAAGTAGGGCCGCACGCGGGCCCGGCGCGGATCCGCCCCGGCCGGCTCGTAGTCGAACTCGATAACCCGCCCATCGGCCCAGGCCTGGGCGACCTGCGCGAAGTTGCGGGTGAATGGCTCGTTGGGATCGGCCCGCCCGACGCGCAGCATGGTCGCCGCCACGTGCCGCGCGATCGGCTGCGGGAGCAGATCGGCCAGCTTGGTAAAGGCGCTGATCACCGCCTGGTCGTACTCGTCCGACCAGCGGGCGATGAGGCGCGACGACAGGAACAGGACCACCGCCTCCGGCAGCGACAGGCGCAGTGGCGGCAGGAAGTACTTCCTCTCGATCCCATACCGCCCCCGCCCGGCCTGGAAGACGGGCACGCCCAGCTCGTCCTCCAGTGCCCGGATGTCGCGGTAGATGGTGCGCGTCGTCATGCCGGTCAGCTCGGCGATCTCGGTCACGGCCACGCCGCTCTCCCCGGATCCTCGCGAGTACAGGATGGACGCGACGCTCAGCAGCCGGGCCAGGCGGTCACGCTTGCGTGCCCATCGGTCCTCGCGAGCGTCATCGGTCCAGCCGTCGTCCATGTGTCCGGGCCCCTATGGCGTCAGGAAGAAGAATGCGATGGCCACAATCAGGTACACGCTGGTCAGCTGCAGGCCCTCCACCCAGTTGGAGCGCCCGTCGATGGCGATGTACGAGGCGATGATTACGCCAACCGCCACCGAAACGACCTCGAGCGGGCTGAACACGAGGGTCACCGGGTTCCCGACCAGCAGGCCGAAGAAGACCAGGACCGGGGCCGCGAACAGCGCGATCTGGGTGGCGCTCCCGATCGAGGTGATCAAGCTGAAGTCCATCTTGTTCTTCCAGGCCAGGGTGACACCCACGACGTGCTCGGCCAGGTTGCCGATTATCGGGATCAGGATGATGCCGATGAAGAACTCGCTGATGCCCAGCGAGGCGACCGCCGGCTCCAGGGTGTGGACCAGGATCTCGCTGCCGACCGTCAGCGCGGCGGCCGAGGCCAGCAGCACGCCCAGCGCCATCCGCCAGCTCCACTCCGGCCGCTCCTGCTCGCCATGCGCCGCGACCGGCGACTCGGGCGAGCGCAGGAAGAACCAGGTCTGGGCCGCGTAGGTCATCAGCAGCAGAATGGCGACGCCCACCGTCAGCGCCTCGATCCGGAAGAAGGCCGGGTCCCCGGCGGTGGTGCCCTCCCCGCCGCCGACCAGGAAGGCGAAGGTGGCCGGGACGATGAGGCCGATGGTCGCCAGGATCAGCGACGCGGCGTTCATGCCGGTCGCCTGCGCGTCGAAACGCTGCACGCCGTTCCTCAGCCCGCCGAGGAGGAGCGAGGCCCCGAGGACGAGGAGGAGGTTGCCGACGATCGACCCGGTCAGCGAGGCGTGCACGATCTCGATCTTGCCGTCGACGATGAGGAAGGCGGCGATGATGATCTCGCCCACGTTGCCGACCGTGGCGTTCATGATGCCGCCGATGCGCGGGCCGGCCGCCGCGCCGAGCTGCTCGGTCGCGTGGCCGAGCGTGTAGGCCAACCCCAGGATGGCGAGCGCGGCGACGCCGAAGGTGAGGGTCGGGTCGGCGTCGAGGGCGTAGCGCAGCACGATGGCGGCCACGGTGCCGACCGCCCCGACGCCGTAGGCGATGCGCTTCACCATCTGGGCGCGATGGTAGCGCGGCCGTTACGAGGAGCCCGCGGAGGCGCTCGGGCTCGCCGTCGGCGTCGCGCGCGGCGTGCGGCTGGGCCGGGGGGTCGGGGTCGGGGCCTGCTCGCCGGGGAGCGCCCGGAACATCGCTCGGTTGAGGTCCTGGTCGACCCCGATCATGAGGAAGACGTACTCGCCCGCCGCCCACGTGTAGATGTGGGTCCCGAGCGCCGTGGCGTTGTCCTCCGGACGGACCCAGGCCACCCGCCGGCCCATGGTCCGCAGCTCCCACGGCTCGCGAACCAGCCCGGCGATGCCGACGTAGCGTCCGGCGGTCTCCAGGTACGCTTCCAGCTCCTCCGTCGTGACCTCTGGCGGAGCCACCCGCATAGCGAACAGCGAGAGCCGGGGCTCGGCGACGTACGCGACCTGGAGGGCGGTGAAGCGAAGGCCCAGCTCGCCGTACGCCTCCCCGATGTCACCCGGCGTGTAGGCGAACTCGTCGACCCGCGGCACC
>JAPSGM010000071.1 GCA_031177555.1 Chloroflexota bacterium | reverse complement strand
ACCGGGTGCTGCTGGCGGCCGGCCCGTGGAGCGCGCCGCTGGCCGACCCGAGCGGCGAGTGGCAGCCCATCGTGCGGACCTGGGGCGTGACGGTGCGGGTGAGGCTCGGTCGCGACGTGCCCCGGCATGTCGTCGAGCAGGACGAGGCGGACGCCGTCAATCGCCCGGCGCGCGCCCTTGCGCGTGCCGCCGCGGCCGGCGCGGAGGTGGAGCCGGAAAGCCTCTTCTCCATCGCCAGCGCGGCCGGCGTCTCGACCGTGGGATCCACCTTCCTGCCCGCCGAGCCGGACGCGGAGCGCATCGCCGAGGTGCTCATTCGCCGCGGCGCGACGTACGTCCCGGCCCTGGCCGTGGCACCGGTGCTCGAGGTCCGCCGCTGCGCGCGTCCGCAGTCGGTGGACGGGCGGCCGTTCATCGGGCACCTGCCCTGGGCGGAGAACCTGGTGGTCTGCGCCGGCCACGGGCCATGGGGCATTTCCACCGGGCCGGCCTCGGCGGCCCTGGCCGTCGAGGCGATCCTGGCCGGCAGCGACGGCCCGATCCCGCCGGAGCTGAGGGCCGCCCGGTCGGTCGGCTGACCTCGCCCCCAGCGGAGTTTGTGCAAGGTGCACAACACTTCGTCCCAGCGCCGGCGACCGCCCGGGTGTCCCCGGGCGGCATGGGGCCATAGGCTGACGCCGTTCGAGCCGACGCATGGGGAGCCAGATGGGACCGATCAATACCGGAGACACTGCCTGGGTGATGATCTCGACGGCCCTGGTCATGCTGATGACCCCGGGCCTCGCCCTCTTCTACGGCGGGCTCGTGCGCCGCAAGAACGTCCTCTCCACCATCATGCACAGCTTCTTCATGCTGGCCCTGGTCAGCGTCACCTGGGTGCTGTGGGGCTACTCGCTGGCCTTCGGGCCGGACACGGGCCTGGGGCTGATTGGCAGCCTGGACTGGATCGGGCTGGAGGGCGTGACCGGCGCACCGTCGGACACCTACGCCCCGGGCATTCCGCACCTGGCCTTCATGGCCTTCCAGATGATGTTCGCCATCATCACGCCGGCGCTCATCACCGGCGCATTCGCCGAGCGCAAGCGGTTCAAGGCGTTCGTCCTGTTCAGCGTGCTGTGGTCGACGCTCGTTTACGCGCCGATCGCCCACTGGGTCTGGTCGCCGGACGGCTGGCTGTACGGGCTGGGCGTGCTCGACTTCGCGGGCGGCACGGTCGTCCACCTCAGCAGCGGGGTGGCGGCGCTGGTGGCCGCCCTGGTGGTCGGCCGGCGCCTCGGGCTGGTGCAGCCCGCCACCGAGCCGCACGACGTGCCGATGACCGTCCTGGGCGCCGGGCTGCTGTGGTTCGGCTGGTTCGGCTTCAACGCCGGCAGCGCGCTGGGCGCCAATGGCCTGGCCGCCACCGCCCTGGTCACCACCAACACCGCCGCCGCCATGGCGGCGCTCACCTGGGTCACGATCAGCTGGCTGCACCGCGGGTCGCCGTCGGTCATCGGCGCCGCGGTTGGCGCCGTGGCGGGCCTGGTCGCCATCACGCCGGCGGCCGGCTTCGTGACGCCGGCGGCCGCGGTCCTGATCGGCTTCGGGGTGGGGATCGCCTGCTACGGCGCCTCGCTGCTGCGCCTGCGCTCGCGCGTGGACGACGCGCTGGACGTCTTCGCGGTCCACGGCGTGGGCGGGGCCTTCGGCGCGGTCGCCACCGGCGTCTTCGCGACCGTCGCGGTCAACGAGGCCGGACGCGACGGCCTGCTGGCGGGCAACGCCGGGCAGGTGCTGATCCAGGTCTTCGGCGCCGGGGTGGTGGCGCTGTACTCGGCTCTCGCGACGGGGGCCATCCTGCTCGCCGTGAACGTGATGGTCCGGATCCGCGTGCCGGACGACGCCGAGGAGGCCGGGCTCGACCTGGCCCAGCACGGTGAGATCGCCTACCAGGTCTGATCGAGGAGGAGGTACCGATGATCATCGCCGCGCTCATCGTCTTCGGGTCGCTGCTGGTCGCGTGGCTGGTGGCGCCCACCGAGCCACGCATGCGGACCGATCCCCAGGCCGGCCCGATGCCGGCGCTCGCGCAGGAGGGCCTGGCCGAGGCGGCCTAGCTCCCCGTCGTCACCGCGTGCCCGGCGCGATCGAACAGCGAGCCGGGCTTCCACTCCACGTCGCGATGGCGCCGATGCAGCGCGCTCAGCACCGAGCGCTCCATGTCGCGCATCGCCTCCTCCTCGTCAATCTCGGCATGGTCGTGGCCGAGCAGGTGCAGGCAGCCGTGGATCGTCAGCAGCGCCAGCTCCTCGACGGCGCTCCAGTCGCCTTCCCTGGCCTGGCGCACGGCCTGGTCGACGTCCAGGACCACGTCGCCCAGCAGCATCGGGCCCGGCGGCCCGAAGCCGTCGTCGTCGGCGAGCCGCGAGTGATGGCCGTCGATCGACCACTCGTGCAAGGGAAAGGCGAGCACGTCGGTGGGTCCGCGCTCGCCCATGTGGTCGAAGTTCAGCCGGGTCATCTCCGCGTCCCCGCAGAGCGTGACCTCGACCTCCACGTCACGGTGGTCGAGGTGCTCGAGCGCGGCGCCCACCGTCTCGGAGACCGATGATTCCAGGAGGTCGTGGAGCGCATCCACCTGCATCGGCTCGATGGCCGACTCCAGCTCCGCGCGGCCATAGTGGTCGTGGAAGGTGACCCTGCACTCCATGTGGCACCCATCCTAGGGCACCGGTTGGGCGCACTCAAGGATGACGAGGCGGGATCGGCTCAGGCCTGCTCGCGGCGCTGCTGCTCCAGCGGGACCACGTTGTCGGGGTACTTGATCCGGCTGTGGTACATGCCCAGCAGCTGCTGGACGAAGGCCTCCTTGATCTGGGCGATGTTCTTCAGGGTGAGGTCCGCGTCGTCCAGCTGCCCGTCCTCGAGCCGCGCGTCGACGATGCGGTCGACCATGGCGCGGATGCTCGCCTCGTCCTTGTCGTCCAGCGACCGGACCGATGCCTCCACGCCGTCTGCCAGCATCAGGATGGCGGCCTCTCGGCTCTGCGGCTTGGGGCCCGGGTAGCGGAAGGCGTTGCGGTCGACGAGCTCCTCGTTGCCGCCCACCTCCTGCAGCGCCTTGCCGTAGAAGTAGCTCATCACGCTGGTGCCGTGGTGCTGCGGCAGGAAGCCGGTGATCTGCACCGGCAGGCCGTGCTCGTACGCCAGGTCGATGCCGTCGCGGATGTGGCTGGCGATGATCCGGGCGCTCACCTCCGCGGTCAGCTCGTCGTGGATGTTGCGCGCCCCCGCCTGGTTCTCGATGAAGGCCAACGGGTTCTTCATCTTGCCGATGTCGTGGTAGTAGGCCGCCACGCGCGCCAGCAGTGGGTCGGCGCCGATGGTCTCCGCCGCGCGCTCGGCCAGGTTGCCGACCATGACGCTGTGGTGGTAGGTGCCGGGTGTCTCGAGCAGCAGGCGGCGCAGCAACCGGGACGAGGGGTTGGCCAGCTCCAGCAGCTGGAACACGGTCATGATCCCGAACAGGTTGCCGATCACCGCGAAGGATCCGACCGCCAGCACCACGGACAGGCCGGCGTTCACCGTGCCGGCGGCCATCCCCTGCGCCAGCGCGGCGACATCCCGCTGCTCGAGCAGGACGAATGCGGCGAGCACGGCGATGTTGGTCAGGGCCAGCACCACGCCGGCGCGCACGAACGCGTTCAGCCGTTCGGCGCCGATGATCGAGGTCAGTGCGGCCACGCCGCCGGCCAGCGTGTAGATTGACGGCTGCAGCGAGCCGGAGTTCATGAGCCCGGCCAGCACCGCCAGGGTCACGGCCATCGCCGCGCCGGCCGCCCCGTCCAGCAGGATGGCGGCCAGCAGGACGGTCGCCGCGGTCGGCACCACGTACGTCCACAGCGTCCTGTCGGCCGCGATGCGCATGGCCACCGCGGTCATCAGCAGCGCCAGCATGAACAGCAGCAGCGAGCGGTTGCGGAACCAGATCTTGGGCTCGAAGCGCCACAGGAAGCCGACCAGCAGGCTGGCCACCAGGCCCGCCACCACCGCGTTGCCGGCCAGGGTCGAGGCCTCCATGCGCGGCTGGGTCAGCCCCAGCTGCCGGAGCTTCTCGAGGTGGAGCGGCTGGATCACCTCGCCGGCGCGCACCACGCTCTCGTCCTGGGTCACCGACACGACCACCGGCTCCACCTCGTCACGGGCCGCCTGGCGCGCCGCCTCGGTCTCCTCCAGCGAGAAGATCTCGTTGGCGACCACCATCATCGCCGCCAGCTCCCCGGCGAGATCGCGCTCCTCGGGCGCCAGGTCGTTGGTGATGTTGTTGCGGACCTCGGTCCGCACCTCGGCCAGCTCCTCGTCGCGGACCGACCCGGACATGGCGGCGTCCAGCACGTCGCGGCCCGCGGCGGCCACCAGGTTCTCCCAGTCGTCCAGCGGCATGTTCTGCAGGAGCGCGTGGTGAACGCTGCTCAGCTCGGGGACGACCCGCGCCAGCTCCTCCGGGACGTCGGCGGCGGGCAGGTCGCCCTCGTCACGCTGGCGCAGGACGTTGCTGATGACGTTGACGGTGGCGTCGTAGTCGCGCAGCTGGGTGTCGCGGACGTCGGCGCGCGGCGCGATCGGCACGTACTGCGGCGGCACGGTGTCGGCCGCGGCCTCCTGCCGCTCCTCCGTCTGCGAGGTGGACACGAAGCTGATGGTCCGCGGCGCGCTGATGTCGGACTGGGCCACGTCGCCGACCTCGAACTCCACCTGGCCGGCGGTGATGCTCAGCGAGGTGATGGCCCACAGCGCCAGGGCGAGCAGGATCCCCACGATGAGTGCCCGGACCCACGGCCCGCGGCCGCGCCCGAGCTCCGTCTCCGCCAGCGTGCGGGGGATGAACACGCCTAGTCGCCGCCCAACCTGCGACGGACGAGCTCGGACGCGAGCCTGCCATCCGCGCGACCCCGGGTGCGTGGCATCAGCGCCCCCATGACCCGACCCATGTCGCCCGGGCCGGAGGCGCCCGTCGAGGCCACCGTCTCCTCGATCAGCCGGGCCAGCTCGGCCTCGGACAGCTGCTCGGGCAGGAACTCGGCCAGGATCTCCGCCTCCGCCTCCTCGCCCCGCGCCATCTCCTCGCGGCCGCCGGCACGGAACTGCTCGATCGACTCGCGGCGCTGCTTCACCTGGCGGCCGAGCACGTCGATCATGTCATCGTCGGTCAGGTCACGCCCCAGCTCGATCCGCCGGTTCTGGGCAGCCGCCATCGCCATGCGCAGCGTGGACGTGCGCCGCTGGTCGCGGGCGCGCATCGCGTCGCGCATGGCGGACTCGATTCGCATCTGGAGCGTCATCGGATGGGGCTGGCGGGCGTCATCGGTCTGGTCTGGACGGATGGACCGGGCCCGCGGTTCCTGGAGTGAGCGTCTGGCGAACTACGCGCGGGTAACCTTCCGCTTCTTGGCTTCCTTGCGCTTGCGCTTCACGCTGGGCTTCTCGTAGTGCTCGCGGCGCCGCGCCTCAGCCAGGATTCCCGACTGCTGGATCTTCTTGTTGAAGCGGCGCAGCGCGCTCTCGAACGTCTCGTTCTCGCCCACGCGGACCTCTGCCAAACGTCTCGCCTCCTCTCTGCTTCGTCGTCGCGCCGATCTCACGGTCGGACCGATGGGCAAGCGCACGCCTGCCGAACGCCAACCCGGCGCACAAGCCCGCGGAGTCTAGCAGCGGGGTTGCAGGGGGTCAACGCGCCGGCCAGCCGGGCGGCCCGCTCACCAGATCAGCCAGCCGGTGGCTGACCCAACGCAGGAGCGGCCGATCGATCCGCGGGATGCCCCCCTCCGGGGCCGGTTCAGCCAGCTCGCGGCTTGATTGACGCGGGAAACCACCGGCCACGCCGGTACGCGGGGTTCCGTGGTCGGTTCAGCCGCGCACTGGCTAGGGCGAGTGGGACGGCATTGCTCCGCGTCGTCATCGCCTCAGCCGGGCGGCCAGCTCATCGGCCGGCCGCCGAGCAGGTGGAAGTGGAGGTGGAACACGCTCTGTCCCGCCTCCGCCCCGACGTTCGTGGCGATCCGGTAGCCGCGTAGGCCGACATCCGCGGCCACCCTCCGCATGGCGCCAAAGAGCGCGGCCAGCAGGTCACCATCGGCATCGGTCAGGTCGGCGGCGGAGGCGACGTGCCGGCGCGGGACGGCGAGCACGTGGGTCGGCGCCTTGGGGTTCGCGTCGCGGAACACGACGACGTGGTCGTTGGAGAACACGATTTCGGACGGGATCTCGCCCGCCACTATCTTGCAGAAGAGGCAGTCGGGGTCGCGGTCGGCCATCGGCGCAGCCTAGGCGAAATGCGATGGATCGGTCCAGCGGCTGGGCGCGGACCGGCGGCGGTTCAATCCGGGCTGCGTGGAATGGCCCGCAGACGATCGTCTCAGTCCTGACCGCAGATCGCGGGTTCCGAGCGGCCGATGGGCCGCCCCGGCATCGGTTCCGGTCGGGATCGGGCAGGCCTGCTGCGCCTGGCGGACCAACTCCTCCTGCACCCATCCCTCCACGCTCCCGTGGCTTCGGCCCTTCCTGGACCGATCACATCAGAGAGCGAAACGAAGGCCCTGCCTGTTCAATCTGCCTACCCGAAGTCGCCTGTGCGCGACAGGATCACGGCCGCCGCCGCCACGGCGACCGTCTCCGAGCGCAGGATCCGCGGCCCCAAGCCGGCGATCGCCATGCCCGCGCGCTCCGCCGCGGCGACCTCGTCCGGGCTGAAGCCTCCTTCGGGCCCGATGACCACGCCCTCCGGCGCCTCCAGCTCGGAGAGCCGCGGCCCCTCGGTTCGCTCCAGCAGCAGGACCGATCCGGACGCCACGGCGTCCGAGAACGGCACCGGCTCGGCCACCGCGGGAATGCGGCCGCGCTCGGACTGCTCCGCAGCCTCGCGCGCCACCGATCGCAGGCGTTCCAGGCGGCGCGGCGACAGCTCGCGCGCCACGCAGCGCTCGCTGACGAGGAGGCGGAACTCGGACACGCCGACCTCCGTTGCATGGCGGATCACCGGCTCCAGGTGATCGCCCCGCAGCAATGCCTGCCACACCGTCAGCCGATGGGTCGGCTCGCCGCCGGCCCGGCCGCGCACCTCCACCACGCAGTCGCTGCCCTCCAGCCGGCAGGTGACCGCCTGGCCCAGCCCGTCGAGCAGCACGAAGCGGTCGCCGCTCCGCAGGCGCAGCACCCGCAGCACCTGGTGGTCGATGCCGTCCGGCAGGGGGAAGCGGCTGCCCGCCATCTCCTCGGCGAGGACGAAGAACCGGTGCAGCGTCACGGCCGCGACAGCCGCAACGAAACCCACTCGCCGTCGTCCAGCCGCTCGTCCAGGGCGAGACCGGAGGCATCGAGCGCCGCCATCACCTCGCCGGCCCGCTCCGCGATGACGCCGCCGGCGATCAGCGTCCCTCCCGGCTCGAGGTGTTCCGCCAGCCGCGGGGCCAGCTCCACGAGCACCGCCGCCACGAGGTTGGCCAGGATCAATGGATACGTCGTCGACGCCGTCTCGGGCAGGGTGCCCTGGCGCACGGACACCTGCCCGGCCAGGCCGTTGGCCTCGGCGTTGGCGCGGGTCGCGCGCACGGCTTCGGCATCGGTGTCCAGGCAGTCCACCTGCCCGGCGCCGAGCCGCAGCGCCGCCAGCGCCAGGATGCCGGAGCCGGAGCCGACGTCCAGGACGCGCGGCGGCATCGGTCCGACCCGCTGCAGGAGCGCCAGGCAGCCGCGGGTGGTCGGGTGCAGGCCGGTGCCGAAGGCCATGCCCGGATCCATGCGCACCGCCACCTCATCGGGCCCGATCGTCTCGTCCAGCCATGACGGCACGATCACCACCCGGCCGATGCGCTGCGCCGCGTGGCCCTCCTTCCAGCGCTCCAGCCAGTCGGCGTCGTCGACGGCGCGGACGCGCAGCTCGCCGACCGGGCGGAGCCCGAAGGCCTGCAGGTGCCACAGCGCCCGCTCGGTCGCCTCGACCGTCGCGTCGGCATCGGGATCGTCCGGGATGTGGGCGGTGATCTCGTAGGGAGCGGTGCGATCCTCGCGCACAGCCAGCTCGTCCGACGGGTCGCGGATAAGGCGCGTCGGTCGAACCGCGGTCCCGGCGGCGACCCGGCCGAGCACCTCGCTGACGGCCTCGACCGCCTCGACATCGGTCTCTACGGTGAGCTCCAGCCAGCGCATGCTCGTGCGCGGGCTCAGCTGAAGATGTCGCGCAGGCGGTCGAACAGCCCGTCGCCGCGCTTGGGCAGCACGGGCGGGCCGCTGACCTCGTCGAGCGAGGTGAG
>JAPSGM010000242.1 GCA_031177555.1 Chloroflexota bacterium | reverse complement strand
CAGCACAGACGCCGACCGCAGCCTCGATCCCGACGCGGACCGGCCAGGGGGATGCGCCCGGCCGCGACGAGCGGCCCGGCGATGCCCAGCGCACGCTCGCCCAGGTCGTCATCGTCACCGGGCTGTCTGGCGCCGGCAAGAGCCAGGCGTCGAAGCTGTTCGAGGACCTCGGCTACTACTGCGTCGACAACCTGCCGCCCGAGCTGCTGGAGCGCTTCCTCTCGCTGCGCGACGGCGACCCGGAACGCTACAACCGCGTGGCCCTGGTGCTGGACATCCGCGCCGGAGACCCGGCCACTGCCATCGAGCGGGCGCGGGCCACGCTGCCGCAGGGCATCTCGCTGGACGTGATCTACCTGGAGGCCAACGACGCGACGCTGGTGAGCCGCTTCAGCGAGACGCGACACCGCCATCCGCTCCAGACCCGCAGCGGCATCCAGGAGGGGATCGCCGAGGAGCGCCGGCTGCTGGAGGCGACGCGACGCCTGGCGACCCACGTGATCGACACCAGCGGGCTCTCCATCGGGCAGCTCAAGGAGCGCCTCTTCGCCTTCGTGCCGCGCGACCGCGCCGCGGGCGAGCTGATGGTCGACGTCATCACCTTCGGCTTCAAGTACGGCCTGCCGCTGGAGGCCGACCTGGTCTTCGACGTCCGCTTCCTGACCAACCCGTACTACGTGCCGGATCTCAAGCCGCTCACCGGGCTGGACACCCCGGTGCGCGACTACGTCCTGGGGCAGCCTGCCGCCGGCCGCTTCCTGGACCTGGTGGTCGAGCTGCTCAAGCTCACCATCCCCGCCTATAGGGCCGAGGGCAAGGCGCGGCTGAGCGTGGCCCTGGGCTGCACCGGCGGCTACCACCGCTCGATCGCCCTGGCCGAGGAGCTGGCCGAGCGCCTGCGCCGGGTCCCCGACACGTCTGTCGCCGTCTTCCACCGGGAGCTCGAGCGATGAGCCGGTTCCGCATCCCGCGCTGGCTCTATCCCGGCATGCACCTCAAGCGCTGGCTGCTGCTGGTCTTCGGCGGCATCACCGTCCTCGCCCTAGGCACGGCCATCTTCCTGGTCGACATGTACCGCGACCTGCCGCCGGACTCGATCATCTTCGTGCTCACCGGGGCCGACCTGCAGCGCCCGATCCGCGCGGCACTGGTCGCCGCCGGCGGCCTGCTGCTGACCGGCATCGGGGTATGGGGGCTGATGCGCAGCATCGTCTCGCCCTTCGTCCAGCGTGGCGACTCGGTGATGGAAGTGCTTTACACCAAGCGCTACCTGGGCCGCGGCCCGCGGATCGTGGCGATCGGGGGCGGGACCGGGCTGTCGACGCTGCTGCGCGGTCTGAAGGGCTACTCGGCCAACATCACCGCCATCGTGGCGGTCGCCGATGATGGCGGCTCGTCCGGCAGGCTGCGGCAGCAGCTCGGGATCGTGCCGCCGGGCGACATCCGCAACTGCATCGCCGCCCTGGCCGATGCCGAGCCGCTGATGACGCAGCTCATGCAGTACCGCTTCCCGCCGGGATCGGGCCTGGACGACCACGCCTTCGGGAACCTGTTCATCGCCGCCATGACCGCGGTCACCGGCGACTTCGAGGAGGCGGTGCGCGAGTCGAACCGCGTCCTGGCGGTCCGGGGCCAGGTCCTTCCGGCCACCAGCGTGCCGCTCAACCTGGGAGCCATCCTGGCGTCCGGTCGCCACCTGCAGGGCCAGGTCGCCATCAGCCACGCGGAGGAGCCGATCGACCGGGTCACCATCGAGCCCGCCGACGTGCGGGGCAACCCCGAGGCGCTGCAGCGGATCCTGGAGGCGGACCTGGTCGTCATCGGGCCGGGGAGCCTCTACTCGAGCGTACTGCCGAACCTGCTGATCACCGACATCCGCGACGCCATCGCCACCGCCAACGGGGTGCGGGTCTACGTCTGCAACGTCGCCACCCAGCCCGGCGAGACCGGCGCCTTCTCCGCCGCGCGGCACCTGGAGGCGCTCTTCGACCACGTCGGCGACGACCTCGTCGACTTCGCGCTGATCAACGGCAACCACGCGGCGCGTCGGCCGCGGGGCTGGCTCGGGCAGCCGGTGATCGTTGACGAGCGACGGCTCGAGGAGCTGCCGGTGACGGTGATCGAGCAGGACCTGGTGGACGTGACCAACGCCCACCGGCACGACTCGGTCAAGCTGGCCAGCGCCCTGATGCGGCTGCAGCAGGAGGAGCGCCAGGAGCGGGTCCGACAGCGCCGGGTCCGCCGACCGGCGGCGTCCGCCGGCTGACGGGCCGATGCTGGTCGCCACGGAGCTGAAGGGCGAGCTCGCCCGCATCCATCCCGCCCGGACCTGCTGCCAGCGCGCCGAGCTGGCCGGGTTGCTCTACGCCGGCCGCACGCGGGCCGGGGTGAGCACCCTCGACCACGCCACGGCCCGCGTGGCGGTGCAGCTGGCCGGGACGCTGGGCATCCCCGTCGAGCCGCGGCGACTGGCGGCCCGGCCGTCCGCCCGGGCCCTGCGCGCGCGCCGGCACCTGCAGGTGGCCTTCGACCCGCAGCTGGCCGCCGGCTGGCGCTGGGCGGAGGGCAAACCGTGCGACCGCCGCGCCTTCCTGCGGGGTGTGCTGCTCTCCGGCTCCGTGTCGCTGACCTCGAGCGGGCCGCACGTCGAGTTCGTCCTGGCGGGCGCCGCGCAGGCTCGCGACCTGCGCCGGCGGCTGGCGGAGATGAGCGTGCGCGCGTCGGCGCACCTCCGCCGGGGACGCCACGTGGTCTACGTCAAGGGCCGCGAGCAGCTCGGCCAGCTGCTGCGCCTGACCGGGGCCAACCGCGCGCTGCTCGATCTGGAGGCGGAGTCGGTGGCGCGGGAGGTGCGCAACCGCGTGAACCGGCTGCTCAACGCGGAGGAGGCCAACCTGGGCCGGACGGTGCGCGCCGCCGACCGGCAGCTGCAGGCCATCGCCCGCCTGGAGGCGCGCGGCGAGCTGGCGCGGCTGCCCGACGCGCTGCGCGAGACGGCCACCCGGCGCCGGCGCCAGCCCGACGCCGACCTTGATGCGCTCTCGGCCGCCCTCGGCGTCAGCCGCTCGGCCGTGAACCATCGCCTGCGCCGCCTGGTGGCCCTCGCCGACGAGGAACGGGACGACCCGAAGGAGCCGGCGTGACCGCCCCGCGCCGGCCGCTGGTGGCCGGCAACTGGAAGATGAACCCGACCAGCCGCCGAGCCGCGGTCGACCTGGCGCTGGCCGTCGCGGCGGGGACGAACGACCTGCCGGTGGAGACGGTCGTCTGTCCGCCGTTCGTCTTCCTGGAGGCAGTTGCCAGCGCCCTGCGGGCCGCCTCGGCCGCGGACGGTCCCAGGCCGGCAGTCGGCGCGCAGACCATGCGCGCCGAGGAGTCGGGCGCCTACACCGGGGAGATTTCGCCGCTGATGCTGGCGGGCAGCGCGAGCCACGTCATCGTGGGCCACTCCGAGCGCCGCCGCTACGACAACGAGACCGATGCGGCCG
>JAPSGM010000241.1 GCA_031177555.1 Chloroflexota bacterium | reverse complement strand
CTGCGGGACCGGTTCCACCTGCTGGTCCCGCAGCAGCCGGGCGTACAGCGCCCAGAGGCTCACGAGGTAGATCGCCAGGGGCACCGCGATGGCCGCACCCACGCCCGCCCATCCCAGGTGCGCATGGCCCGATGCCTCCTCGATGGCCACCACCAGCGCGGCACCCACGGCCGCCACCGACGCGAAGATCGGCAGGTGCAGGTAGCTCCAGGCGATGGCGGTGGGCAGCGACTCGAGCAGGTGCTCCTCGGGCCGATCGAAGTAGATCCACCACATCGAGTACACGATCAGCAGGCTGCCGACGATCACGCCGACGAGGGTGGCGGACAGCCCCTCCCCGCCGATCACGCCCTGGATGGCAAGCGAGGCGGCCAGCACGGACTCGCCGAGCACGATGATCATGAACAGGCCGTAGCGCTCGGCGATGTGCTCCGCGTGGAACGTCGTCCGTGCCACGCGCTCCGCCCACACCGGGACCAGGACCTCGGCCGGGACCAGCACGATCCAGAAGACGGGCCACGCTTCCGGGACGACCAGGAGCGAGAGCCAGCCGAGCTGGCAGGCGGCCACGCCGATCGCGAACCGCGTGGCCGTGGCGCGACGCGGAACGTCGTCCCTGGCCACCCGCAGCCACTGCGTCACGAGCGCCACGCGCATGATCACGTAGCCGATGACCGCCAGGGTGAAGTCGCGATCGTCGAAGAGCGGCGGGACGCCGGCGGCCAGCACCAGGGCGCCGGTCATGATCACCAGCACGCTGATCCGGTACACGACGTCGTCGTTGTCGTAGGCCGATGCGAACCACGTGAAGTTGACCCACGCCCACCAGATGCCGAAGAAGACCAGGGCGTAGCTGAGCAGCGCGCCGAACCCGACACCCTCGACCAGGGCGTGGTCGAGCCGATCGGCGGCGAACGCCACGGCCACGACCAGCACCAGGTCGAAGAAGAGCTCCAGCGGTGTGGCCGCGCGGCCGGTCTCCTCCGGATCCCGTCCGCGCATCGGCATGGAGACGTGCGGGTGGAAGGCCCCCCGCAGGGTCTGCTGGCTCACCGGCCGATTGTGGCCGACCGCGTGGTCGCGGGGGCAGCGATGTCGAAAATGGGGACATGCTTCGTCAGGCCAGCGGCATCACGGTCGAACCGTGACTCCGCGTGTCGTTCTCCTCGACCTGCTCATGGCCACCATGGACTCCATGACCACCTGGTCCACGGCGGCCGGTGGCCGCGACCTCGGCCTGTCCTGGCGGGACGCCGTCACCGCCCGGATGATCGCCTCCGGGCGCTACGAGCCCTACGAGGCGCTGGTGACCGCCGCGGCGGCGGCGCTTCGCCTACCCGACGATGCTCCACGCAGGCTCACCGATGCATGGGCGAGAATGCGTCCCTGGCCCGATGCCACCGCCCTGGAGGCGATCGTGGTGCCCTACGCCTTCGTAACCAACTGCTCGACGGCGCTGGCGGCGGAGGCCGTCCGAAGGTCGCGGCTGCGCCCGGCCTTCACGCTGGCGGCGGCGGAGGCTGGCTGGTACAAGCCGCGGCCCGAGATCTACCGCCTCGCCTGCGACCGAGCGGGCGTGGTGCCGCGCGAGGCGCTCTTCGTGGCGGGGGCCGCCTACGACGCGGCTGGTGCGGCCCGTGCCGGGCTCCGCTCCGTCCTCGTCGCCCGCCGCCCCGGAGAGCGCTCGACGCCGGCTGGCGTGCCGGTCGTGGCATCGCTCGGGGACGCACTCGCCTGCCTGTGACGGCTGTCGTATTTGAAGGCGTGGGTGCTACGCTTCGCAGTGCCCGAGCATCGTGTCGAGAGGGAGAAGGAAGATGCGACGACTCTGGAAGGCGCCGGCCGTCCTCGTGGCGGCGGCGCTGGTCCTGTCAGCCTGTGACCTCGTGGGTGGGGGAGCGTACCCGAGCAGGGAGATCACGATCGTCGTGCCGTTCTCCGCGGGCGGTCCCACGGACACGGTCACGCGCCTGATCGCCGAACCCATGGCCGCCGAGCTCGAGGCGGAGGTCGTGGTCCAGAACGTGGAGGGCGCAGGCGGCACCGTCGCGGCCGGCCAGGTCGCCGACGCGGAGCCCGACGGCTACACCGTCCTCATGCACCACATCGGCATGTCCACGGCACCGACCCTCTACCCGGACCTGGCCTACGACCCACTCGAGGACTTCGAGATGGTGGGCCTGGTCACCGAGGTGCCGATGACCTTCATCGGCAGCCCGAACTTCGAGCCGAACACCATGGAGGAGCTCATCACCTACGTCGAGGAGAACAGCGACACGGTGAACTACGCCAATGCCGGTATCGGGGCGGCGTCGCAGCTGTGCGGCCTACTGTTCGAGACGGCGACCGGCCTCGACCTCAACGAGGTTCCCTATGAGGGCACCCAACCGGCGATGGAAGACCTGCTGGGCGACCAGGTCGACTTCATGTGCGACCAGACCACCAACACCACCGAGCCGATCCTCGGCGACCAGGTGAAGGCGTACGCCGTGACCACGCCGGAGCGCATCGAGACGCTACCGGACCTGCCCACCACGGCGGAGGCCGGTCTCGAGGACCTGCAGGTGACGGTCTGGCACGGCCTCTACGTCCCGGCCGGCACGCCCGAGGAGGTCGTGAGCGCGCTCAACACCGCTTTGGCGGCGGCGCTCCAGGACCAGAACGTGATCGATCGGCTCAACGCGCTCGGCACCGCCCCGGTGCCGCAGGACCGCGTGACGCCGGAAGCGCACCGTGAGCTGCTGCAGTCGCAGACCGACCTGTGGCGGCCGATCATCGAGGAAGCCGGCGTTACGGCCAGCTGAGACCGGATCCACCGGGCGATGGGGAGGCGGCCAGCCGCCCCATCGCCTTCGAATATCGGAGGAGGGGCCCGTGGTCGAGGCTCGCCGCGCGCTGAAGGACATCCTCGCCGGCGCGGTCTTCATCGTGCTCGGCCTGGCGTTCGCCATCGGATCGCTGGGCTACGAGCTCGGCGACCCGTTCCGGATGGGTCCGGGCTACGTCCCCCTGGCGCTGGGCCTCATCCAGGTGGCGCTGGGGATCATGGTCATCGCCAAGGGCTTCATCGCCCGCGAGGGCGAGGCCATCGGTTCCGTCGGATGGCGGGCGGTGGGGCTCATCACGGCCGCGGTGCTGTTCTTCGGGCTTACCGTGCGGGGCCTGGGCGTCGTCGGCGCGCTGTTCGGGGCGACGTTTCTGAGCGGGCTGGCGCGCTCGCAGACGACCTGGCGCGAGGCGCTCGTCATCGCGGTTGGGCTCACGATCCTTTCCGTCGTCATCTTCATCGTTGCCCTTCGGCTCCGGCTGCCGCTGGCCGGACCGTGGCTCCCGATCTAGGGAGCCGCCATGGAGCTGTTCGGCAACCTCGGTCTCGGGCTCGAGACGGCGATCCGGCCGGAGAACCTGCTCTACTGCTTCATCGGCGTGGTGCTGGGGACCGCCGTCGGCGTGCTGCCCGGCATCGGGCCGACCGCCACGATCGCCCTCC
>JAPSGM010000240.1 GCA_031177555.1 Chloroflexota bacterium | reverse complement strand
ACGCGCTGGCCGAGCGCTACCCGGCCGTCGACTTCAGCGCCGTCTACGAGTAGGCCCGGCCGATGCTGACCGACGCGCGCTCGGCGCCGATCGAGGAGATCTTCGAGGCGGCCGGCGCGCTCCGGCTCGGGCACTTCCTGCTGAAGAGCGGCCGCCACTCGGCGCGCTACCTGGAGAAGTTCGCCGTGCTGCAGTACCCGACGCTGGCGGTGGAGATCGGGCGGCGGCTGGCGAGCGAGCTCGCCCGCTACCAGCCGACGCTGGTGGTGGGACCGACCACCGGCGGGGTGCTGCTCGCCTTCGAGACCGCCCGCCAGCTGGAGCCAGTGCTGGGACGGCCGGTCCGCGGAGTCTTCGCCGAGCCGCTAGAGCGCGGCGTCCGCGGGCTGCGCCGCGGGTGGCCGGTGGCCGCCGACGAGCGGGTGGTGCTGGTCGACGACATCCTGACCACCGGCGCTTCCCTGGTCGAGACGGTGTCGGCGGTGCGCGCCGCAGGGGTGGCGCCGCTGGCCGCCGCGGTCATCGTCGACCGGTCCACGGCACGCGTCGACCTGGGCATGCCGCTGTCGTCGCTGGGGCGCATCGAGATCGAGTCCTGGCCGCCCGAGCGTTGCCCGCTGTGCGCGTCCGGCCAGCCGCTGGTCAAGCCGGGCAGCGGCTGAGGCGGCTGCGGCGCCGGCGCCGGTCCGCGGTCGGCGGTGCGCGATCGTTCACGAGTCGCTCGGGCTTCGCCATCCTGCCAAATTCTCACTGCACGAACGCGAGGGCAGGTTTCGGGTCGTGATTCTCGCCATTCGCCCGTGAGGCACGCGGATGGCAGGATGCGCACGCTCGATCGCTGCCATCCGCAGCGTATGCCGCCGCGATCGCGTCGAACGAGCGGCGGCGCCGGAGCCGGTCAGCTGATGGGCGGCGCATCGGCCTGGACCGATCCGGACTCCTGCCAGGTGATCTGGGCGATCCGCGCGGGCGGGAACTCGCCATCGGCCGGCACCACGCCCTCCTCCGCCTCCAGCGGGATGCCGATGGGGGCCACGAAGTAGCGGCCGGCCAGCCGGCGGGACTCGGGATCCAGCGCGAACCCGGCCTTGGCCCGGTGGAAGGTGACGGTCAGGTCGGCGGCGACCACCGGATCGGATCGCGACCCGTCGGTCAGGTCGATGCGGGTGGGCGCATCCACTGCCAGCACGCTGCACGGCCGGCTCGCCGCCCGGGCGTGGGTGCGGATGGCGTTCACCAGGTCAACGGCGGTGGAGATCGGCTCGCGCAGCGGCCCCGACGCCCCGGTGCCGAGCAGTGCGTCCACGACCAGCGCAGCCGGGGAGAGGCGGGGGCGGAGCTGGAGCATCAGCTCGGGCGTGGGCGCCACGAACAGGTCCAGCGAACCCGCGGCGGCCATCGCCTGCAGCACCGTCCAGTTGTGGGCGGCGGCCGATCCGCCGGTCCCCAGGCGCTGGGCATCGCCGACCAGGACCACCACCACCGGGCGGCCCGCCGCGGCCAGGCGCCGCGCCGCCACGAAGCCGTCGCCGCCGTTGTTGCCGGGCCCGCACAGGACCGCGGTCGGGGGCGGCGCGGCCAGGGGGCCGCCCGGACCGCGCACCTCCTCCCCCAGGCGAGCCAGCTCGGCCAGCGCCACCTCCGCCACCGCGGCGCCGGCCGCCTCCATCAGCGCGTCCTGCGCCATGCCGAGCTTCTGGGCGGCCTCGTCGATCTGGGCCATCTCGGCCCCGCCGATGAGCACCGGCACGCCGCGCACCGGCCCGGGGGCCGGATCGGTCATTGCAGGGTCAGGAGATAGTCGACCACCGCCTGGATCTCCTCGGGGGAGAGCGACTCGCCGAAGGCCGGCATCCCCATCCGGTTGATGCCCTCGACCTCGGGCCCGGTGCCGTCGATCCACAGCGCGATCCACTCGTCGGGGTGGTCGGCCGCCAGCTGCTCCAGGTTCTCGCTCTTCGGGCCCTCGGCGATGCCGTGCAGGTCGGGGCCGATGCCGCCCGTCAGATCCTGGCCGTGGCAGGCAGCGCACTGGGCCCGGTCCATGGCCTGACGGGCGAGCTGCTCGACGTTCGGGCCGGCGCTGCCGGACGGCGAAGGCCCGGCCACGATGGATGGGTTCTCCCCGGCGAGGTTGCCGGCCAGGTACACGCCGCCGACTAGGAGGATGAACACCGTCAGCCCGAGCGCCCAGCCGGGGACGCCGCGGGACCGGGTGGCGATGGGGGTATGGACGGTCATCGGCCCCTCAGTGTGCAGGCTGCGCGGTCGCCGGCTCGGCGCCACCGGGCTCGGCCGGCGCGGGAACGTAGTCGGCGTGGCGGGCGGTGGTGTAGATCAGGAAGAGCGAGGCCAGCGCGGCCACGGCGCTGATCGCCGCCAGCCCCAGGCCGGCGCCGGCGGTCAGGCGGAACCAGAGCATGGTGCCCTGGATCTCCTCGGGCGGAGCGCCGTCGGTGAGCAGCGAGCCGTGCGCAATGCCGCCGCCGATGAGCGCGAAGGCTGCCACGGCCGCACCGGCGAACATCGCCCACAGCTGGGCGTCGACGGTCACGCCGCCGCGCCAGTCGCGTCGCAGTGCGCGTGGTGCGGCGTGGTCCATCAGGGCGAAGTGGGCGAAGGTCGCCGCACCGAGCGAGCCGAGCAGCCAGGCACCCAGCTCCCACTCCGTGCCGCGTACCAGCGCGTCCACGCTGCGCAGCGCCCCGATCGCCTCGAGCAGCGCGGCGCCGACCAGGAAGGCCATGGCGGTGAGCGCGAAGGCCAGGGTGCCGGTGGTCAGCGCCAGCGTCCATCGGCCCTGCAGGGTCAGCGCCAGGTTGGCGACCACCAGGAAGACCGGCGCCACGAGGAGCATGGTCCCGACATTGCCGAGGGTCGTGATCACGAAGGGGACGGACGGGTCGACCAGGGCGCCCAGCGCCGAGAGGCCGGCGAAGGCGGCCCACAGCAGCCAGGCCAGCAGCGCCATGCCACCGCTGGCCAGCGGGTTGAGGGAGGCGCGCGGAACGACGTAGAACAGCGTGCCAAGGGCCATGCCCAGCACCCAGAAGGTGGCGATGGCGCGCGCCACGAACGCGCTCACCAGCGCGTCGGCGGTCTCGTTCAGCGGCAGCAGGGCGGCCAGGGCGCCCAGCGCATACACGCTCAGGAACGCGAGCAGCGCCAGCTCGAAGAACAGGACGGTCACGTAGGGCATGGTCCGCTCCCCGGCGAGCAGGGTGCGGTTGAAGGCGCCGAAGACAGTGAACAGACCCAGCAGCAGCAGGCCGTCCACCAGCAGCGGGAACTCGGTGAGCAGGCCCGGGTCGGACCAGGACGGCAGGTAGAGGGTCGCCATGCCCGCGGCGACGCCTAGGTTCCACATGCCCGCGGCCCCGAACCCCATCATCTCGTTGACCAGGCGCGCGCCAACCAGGCGCGGCGTGACGAACAGGACGGCGGCGAAGGCCGCGTTGCTGAGCCAGCCGTAGACCAGGGCGTTGACGAAGCCCGAC
>JAPSGM010000239.1 GCA_031177555.1 Chloroflexota bacterium | reverse complement strand
CAGGCCTGGACCCCGGCGTAGTCGAACTCGGCCGCCTGGCCGATGAGGATCGGTCCCGAGCCGATCACCAGGACCTTGCGAGAAGGGCTCATGCGCCGACTGCCGCGACGGCCAGGTCGAACACGCGCGATGCGTCGATGGGGCCGGGCGCCCCCTCCGGGTGGAACTGGACCGATGCGATGCGGCCCGACGCGTGCACCAGGCCCTCGACCGTGCCGTCGTTCAGGTCCCGGTGGCTGACCCGGTAGCCCATGGCGCGCAGCGCCTCGTCGTCGAGCACGCCGACCTCGTGGTTATGGGCCCCGATGTCCACCCGGCCCGTCTCCAGCTCCAGCACCGCGTGGTTGCCGCCGTGGTGCCCGACCGGCAATCGCCTGGTCCGCGCGCCCGCCGCCAGGGCCAGCAGCTGGTGGCCCAGGCAGATGCCCAGGATCGGGGCGCCCCCGGCCAGCGCGTCGCGCGCCATGTCGGCCACGGCCGCAATGTGTGGCTCCATGCCGGCCGGGTCGCCCGGACCGGGCGACAGCACGACCAGGTCGGCGTCCGCCGCCCGGACGTCGGCCGCGCCGGCGTCCGGCGGCAGGACCTGCACCGCCATGCCGCGCGCGGCCAGGGCCCGCAGCAGCGATCGCTTCACGCCGAAGTCGACCAGCACCGCGCGGCCCCGCGGCGGGCCGTCCGGCGGGAGGAGGTACGGCTCCCGGGTCGCCACGCCAGCGACGTGGTCGACCGACTCCCACGGGGCGCTGGCCCGTGCCGCCTCCACGGCGAGCCGCTCCTCATCGGGCTGCGGACCGCCGGCGAGCGGCCGGATGACGGCGCGCCGCACCGCGCCCCGTCGCAGCACCAGCGTCAGGGCGCGCGTGTCCACGCCTTCGATCGCCGGCACGCCGGCATGCACCAGCATCTCCTCGAGGCTGCGCCCCGGGCCATCGGGAGGCGTCACCAGGCGGGTGACCACGAGCGCCCGGACGTGGACCGCGGCCGATTCCAGCTCGCCGGGTTGGATGCGGTAGTTGCCGGCCATCGGGTGGGTGAGGACCACGATCTGCCCTGCGTAGGATGGATCGGTCAGGATCTCGCCCCAGCCGGTAGCGGCCGTGGTGAATATCAGGTCGCCCTCGGCCGCCACCTGAGCGCCGCGCAGGCGACCGCGGTGCACCGTTCCGCCCTCGAGAGCCAGCAACCCGGGCGCAGTGAACGACGCCGGCCGCTCGCGGGCGGCTGGCGTCGTATGGATGTCGCGCGGCAGGGTCTGCATGTCGTGCTCCTTGCCGGTCTCACGGGGCCGGCCTTAAAGGACGACGGCAGTGTACCCGATGACTACTCCCCCGGGCCGGCCGAACGCTCCTGCGTCACGGGCACTCGCCGCCGCAGGGCTGGCACGGCCCGCATGCCGATCCCTGCCAAAACGCCCAGCATCACGGCGAGCGGCAGGCCCAGGATCGCCAGCCAGATGCCCACCGCCGCGATGGCCTGGCCAAGTCCCACCAGCGCCGCGACGGCGCTGTCGAAGATGGCCTTGGGGTCCCACGCGGCGGCCGTCTGCTCGACCGGCGCCACGACCGGGACGACCGTCACGGTGAGGGTCGCCAGGCTGGCGAGCTCGCTCAGCTGGTCCAGCTGCGCCTGTAGTTGCTCGATCTGGCCGCGCACCTCGTCCAGCCGCGACTGGATGGTGAGGATGTCCTCGATGTCCGACGCGCGGTTGAGCAGCGCGCGGTACTGCGCCTCCGAGGCGTCCAGGTTCCTGATCCGCGCCTCGAGGTCGACCACCGAGCCGGTCACGTCCTGCTCACGGGTCGCCTCCGCGGTGACCTCGCCTCCCAGGTCGTGGAGCCGGGACAGGGCATCGTCGAACCGCCCGGCCGGGATGCGCAGGGTGAGCGTCGCGGCGTCATCGGCGGTTCCGGCATGGGATCCTCCAACGTAGCCGCCCAGCTCGAGCGCGAGGGCACGGATGGCGCCGACCGCGCTGGACACGTTCTCCACCTCGACGGTCAGCTCGCCGGTCTTGACGATCTGGCGGTTGGCGAGGTCCTCGAACGAGTCCGCGCCGCCGGGCTGGCCGTCGCCACCGGTCCCGTCCCTGCGGCCCTCGTCCTCGCCGGGAACCTCACCCACCGCGTCGCCGCCGGCCGGTGGCTGCGCAGCACCGTCGGGCGCCACGCCGGCGCCCGCACCGCACGCCGCCAGGATGAGGATGAGCATGGGCGCCGCGACGAGCGCGACCGAGGGCCGGAACACGGCCCGTGATCGCCGGTCGCTTCGGCTGGTTGACATGGCCCGGATCCTCCCGTGTGACATCAGTAGCGCCAAGACGCACGGGCCGTTCATCTGGTGCCCCAGGCGTCGATTTCGCACCCGGAATTGAAGCGCCGCACGGCCGACCCGCTAGCATCAGGCCATGACCGATCCATCGCGCGCTGCCCTGCTCGACGACGAGGACGCGCGGGCCGGCCTGGCGCCGCACCAGTTCGACCGCGAGTGGATCCGGGCCCACCTGGCGGAGGAGCGCGCCAAGGCCAGCCTGCTGGGCGAGATCCGGGAGGCGATCTTCGGAGCCCAGGACGGCCTCGTCAGCACGCTGGCGGTGGTGAGCACCGTGGCGGGCGCGTCCGCCGGTCGGTTCCCGGTACTCGTGGCGGGCATCGCCTCCGCGCTGGCGGGGATCTTCAGCATGGCGGCGGGCGAGTACATGAGCAGCAAGTCGCAGCGAGAGATCTTCGAGGCCCAGCAGGCCGGCGAGCGGCTCGAGGTGGCCGAGCGTCCCGGCGAGGCGGAGGCCGAGATGGCCTTCATGTTCCAGGAGGACGGCCTGGCTCCGGACGAAGCGACCCAGGTGGCCGGCGTGCTGGCCCGCCACCCGGACGTGCTCCTCAAGACGATGGTGGAGAAGGAGCTGGGCCTGACCGGCGGGCACGCCGAGGGATCGCCCCTGCAGGGGGCGCTGATCATGGGGGCCGCCTTCGGGCTCGGGTCGATCGTGCCGGTGGTGCCCTACCTGCTGCTCGACCTCGACGTGGCGGTCTACGCGTCGGTGGCTGCCACGGCGGCTGTCCTGTTCGCCATCGGGCTCGTGAAGTCACGCTGGACGCACCGCCACTGGCTGCGCGCCGGCGCCGAGATCCTCCTCCTCGGAACGGTTGCGGGCGTTGCCGGCTACCTCTTCGGCAACCTGCTGCCCGGCATGCTCGGGGTCCACATCGGGGCCTGACCCGCCTCGCCGCGCGGCGCCGGCGGGGCCGCCGGCGCACGCGGCGGCGTCAGATGACCGTCACGCTGCCCACCATGCCGTACGCCTCGTGCCCGGGAAGGTGGCAGATGAACGCCAAGCGCCCCGGCTGCGAGAAGACGATCGTGGTCTGTTCCGACGTCAGCGCCAGGAGGCCCACCTCGTCCGGCCGGGCGCCGTGATGCGCCTCCGTGCCGGTGCGATGGCGGCGGTGGAAATCCGCGTCACCGATGAGCCACTCGTGCTCGATCGGGTCTCGGTTGACCAGCAC
>JAPSGM010000238.1 GCA_031177555.1 Chloroflexota bacterium | reverse complement strand
CTCACCGGTCGTGGCGCTGGTGTCCGGCGCCGATCGGCTGGATCCCGGCCGCCTGGCTGTCTCGCTGGGAGCATCCGACGTTCGCCGCGCGACCGGTGACGAGGCCCGCGCGGCAACCGGCTATGCGATCGGCGGCGTGCCGCCAATGGGCCATGTCACCCCGCTGCCGGTGCTCATCGACCGGCACCTGCTCGAGCACGACGTGGTGTGGGCCGCGGCGGGGCTGCCCGACGCCGTCTTCCCGGCCGATCCCCGTGCCCTGGCGTCCGTGGCGGGCGCGCTCGAGGCGGACCTGGCCGCCGGCTGACGGCGCCGCGCCGTCAGTCGTGCGGCGGGCCCAGGGCCACCTGGAAGGGAGTACGACCGGTCAAGTCCAGCTGCCAGGCGGTGCCGTCCGGCGAGCTGAAGCGAATGATCGCCGCCTCCCCGCCGGGGGCGGCCAGGTCGACCACGAACCCGGCGGCGGCGAGCTCGTCCACGTAGAACTCGTACACCTCCGACGGCACGCCGTCGCTCTCCCATGCCGCGATGTCGGAGCCCTCCGGGTCGATACGCCGCATGGACTCGTGCACCGGGAAGCCGACCGGCATGGGCGGCGAGGTGGCCGTGCCACCGGACGAGGCGGAGGGATCGGCCCGCGCCGTCGGGTCGGTGGTGGCCGCGCTCGTGGACGGCACCCCGGTGGGCGGCACGGAGCCGGGCGCGAGGCCCGGTCCCGTGCAGCCGGTGAGCAGCAGGACGGTGACGGCGACGCGAACGCTCAAGGGCTCCTCCTTCACTCGTACAGGTCGGTGACGATGATCGGGATGTAGAAGCCGCCCAGACTCTCATGGTCGAACCAGCTGACGCCGAGCGACAGCAGGTTGAACGTCTCCGTGTAGCTGCCCACCGGCGGGGAGCCGCGCAGCCCGAACGTGAAGCGGCCGATCTCGCCGGGAGACACCGATTTCTGGTTGACCTTTGTCGCCATCCAGTGGCGTGGCCAGTCGGCGGCCTCGAATCGGCTGTCGTGCGCCGCCGGATCCCACGTGGCGAGCGCGATGCTGGCGCGGCCCTGCTCGGACTTCCACGTCCTGCCGCCGGTGTTGCGGAACTCGACCCAGTGCGTGATCGTTCGACCGCGTCGAATGACCTCCGTCCCGGAGTTGCTCTCGCCGACATAGGCCGCCAGGAACGGGACGCGGCCCGGCCATGTGGTCCACAGGCGGTGGTACATCGGGTCGATGGGGATCACCTGCCGGTCGCTCTCGACCAGGACCTCGAAGTGCAGGTGCGGCCCGGAGCAGAGGCCGCTGCACCCCGAGCGGCCGACCGGCTCGCCCGCGGGGACGTCCTCGCCGACGGACACCTTGATGCCACCATCGGAACGACTGGCCAGGTGGTAGTAGAGGGTGTGGCGCCCGTCGTGGTGCCTGACCTGGACGAAGTTGCCGAAGAGGCCGTACTCACGGGTTCCGAAGCCTCCCTCCACGTCCACCACCACGCCCCTGGCGGAGGCGGCGACCTTCGAGCGGATCGGCATCGGGTAGTCCAGCCCGGTGTGGTTGTCATACGAGCGGCCCCAGTGCGGATCGTCGTCGTGCCAGACGTGGCCGGTCCAGTCCAGCTGGACGCCGACCCGCCAGTCCCGGTCGTATCCGTAGCTGAGCGGCACGTTGGGCTCGTAGAACGGCAGCGTGTAGTCGTCCAGCGCGGCCGCGCTGCCAGCGGTCAGCAGGAGCAGGGCGAGGGCGAGGGGAAACGGGACCAGGGAGCGGCACAGGCGGTTCATGGTTGGCACTCCCCGCAGTCGAGCAGCGCGGTGTCCGCCGACAGCGCGGCCAGCTCCGCCCCGGTCGGGTCCACGAGCACCGTGCCGCCATCCCGACCGAGCAGGATCCCGCGCCCATCGGGCGACACGCGTGGGTTCGAGCCAGCACCCAGGCCGCGGCGCTCCTGCCCTGCAACCTGCACGAAGGCCTCGCCCTCCGTCTCCCAGGCGACCACCGCGCCGTCCGCCGAGATGGAGACGTTCACGGCGTCCGGACCGAGGTCGAGATGGGCTGTCTCTTCGCCGCCGACGATGCGTCGAACCACGGTGCCTGCGGGTCGATGTGCCACGACCGCCAGGGAGCCGTCGGCCAGCCGCTGGGCGTCGTACACCAGGTCCTCGACCGAGAGTCGCTCCAGCGAGCCACCCGGCGCCACGCGCACCAGGTGCGAGCGGAACGGCGCCTCGACCGAGGACACGGCGAGCGCCAGGACGCCGCCACCGGCCTCCACCAGGGGCGCCTGCAGGAAGGGGCCGTCGGCGATGAGCTGCAGGCTGCCGTCGTCCGCCCGGAGCTGCCAGAGGCGGCCCGTGCCATCCACCACCGCGAGCCAGGCGTCGTCGGGCGCGAACGTGGCGTCCAGCAGGCCCTCGACCGGAACCTGCAGCTGCGAGCCGTCGGCCCGCGCCAGGACAAGCGTGGCGACCTGGGGGCCGATGCCCTCGGCGACGGCCGCCGAACCGGCCGCATGAGCCAGGTCGAGCAGTCGCGGTCGGGCCGGGTTGGGCTCCACCGGGCGGACCTCGAGCGTGGCCACGGCCCGATCGAGGTGTCGGACGAGCTCGAGCGCCACGCCCTCGCGGCGCGCCTCGGCCGCGTCCAGATAACGGACGGCCGACGGCGGATCGGCCGCGGATGCTGCGTGCACGAGGAGCGTGGCGACGAGCGGGAGAAGGGTGACCAGGGCCAGCGCGCGGAATCGCCCCGCGGCTGGGGAGCGCGCCGGGGCGCGCCATCGGGCGGACATGAGGAACCTCCGTGGCGAGGCAGGCGATCGGTTGGCTGCGGACGGAAGCTCCGTTGGCGACGACACCTCGTTTTGCTGCAGGCCCGTTGCTGCGTGCCGTCGGACCCTAGCGCGTGACCGCTTACCAGCGGCTTATCAGGCGATAATCGCCGCCGATGCCCTCGATCTCGCCGGCCGCGCTCCTGCTGCTGGCTGCGGCGCTCGTGGGCGGCGGCCTGCTGCTGGTGCGCGCCTCGGGCTCGCAGGTGGGGCTCGGCCGGCGCCTGGCGGCCGCGGGCCAGGTCCGCGTGGGCGACCTGCCCGACCTCGACCCGCTCCCGGCCCGACCGGTGCGCGTGGCCGGGAGGATTCGGTGTCCGGACCCCATCGTGACGGACGACGACGAGCGGCTCGTGGCGCTGCACCGAGACATCGAGGTCCAGCTCCGCGACGGCCGCTGGCGGACCATCGAGCGGCTGCGCGAGACGCGCGGCTTCGAGCTGTACGACCACGACGGATCGTTGCCGCTCGACGCGTCGCTCGCGGCGGAGCCCCTGGTTGCGATCCCGCATGTCTGGCGCGGGCACGCGAGCGAGCTGCGCGACGAGGCTCATCGCGCCGCAGTGGCGCGGCTGGCGCAGGAGGGCCGGCGCCCCGGCGCGGCGAGATCGGTGACGCGCACGCTGAGCGTCGTCGACCGACTCCTGGTGCTGGCACGCCCCGAGCGCGACGAGAGCGGCGAGCTGACGCTAAGC
>JAPSGM010000237.1 GCA_031177555.1 Chloroflexota bacterium | reverse complement strand
CCGCCGTGATGTTCGCCGACATCATGCTGCCGCTCGAACCGATGGGCGTGGAGCTCGAGATCGAGCCGAGCATCGGGCCGATCATCCACAATCCGATCCGGAGCCGATCCGATGTGGACCGCCTCAGCACGATCGAGCCGACCGAGGACGTGGCCTTCGTGCTGGACGCCATCCGGATCGTGCGGGCCGAGCTAGACGGCCGGCAGGCCGTCATCGGGTTCTCTGGGGCTCCCTTCACGCTGGCCTGCTACCTGGTCGAGGGGCGCCCCAGCCGTGACTACGCCCTGGCCAAGGCGTTCATGTTCGGCGAGCCGGACGCGTGGCACGCGCTGCTGGCGAAGCTCTCGCGCGTCGTGGTCGACTACCTGAACGCGCAAATCCGCGCCGGGGCGCAGGTGGTGCAGCTGTTCGATTCGTGGGTGGGGGCGCTGAGCCCGGACGACTACGCGACCTACGTCCAGCCGCACGTGACGCGCATCTTCGACGAGGTGGGCGGCGCCCCCACCATCCATTTCGCCACGCAGGCGACCGCGCTGCTGGAGCCGATGGCGGCGGCCGGGGGCGACGTGATCGGCGTCGACCATCGCGTGCCGCTCGACGTGGCCTGGGAACGGATCGGATGGGACCGCGGCATCCAGGGCAACCTGGACGCCACCCGGCTGCTGGCCGGCTGGGAGGCCACCGAGGCCGGCGCGCGCGACGTCCTGCGCCGTGCCGCACGGCGTCGCGGCCACGTCTTCAACCTGGGGCACGGCGTGCTGCCGGACACCGATCCGGACCTGCTGCGGCGGCTGGTGAGCTTCGTGCACGAGGCGACCGCCCGATGAGCCGCCCGGCGCCAGGCGCGCCGCGGCTGGGGGTCCTGCTGATGACGTACGGCTCGCCCGCCGGGCCGGACGACATGCCGCGCTATCTCACCGCGGTCCGAGGCGGCCGCGAGCCTTCTGACGAGACCGTCGCCGAGTTTCGCCGCCGCTACGAGCTGATCGGCGGCTCGCCGCTGGTTCCCATCACCCGGGCCCAGGCCGCGGCCGTCGAGGAGGAGCTGCGGCGGCGAGGCGTCGAAGCGCGCGCCGCCGCCGGGATGCGCTTCTCCGCCCCGACCATCGCCGAGGGCGTGGCCGCCCTGGCCGGCGCCGGCTGCGGGGCGGTGGTCGGGGTGGTGATGAGCCCGCAGCATTCCGAGCTCCTGATGGCCGGTTACCGGCGCGCCCTGGATGACGCGGCGACTGCCCTCGGCGACGGCGCGCCCAGCCTCCACCTGGCCGGCGCCTGGTACCGCAACGAGGGCTTCCTGGGCGCCGTGGCGGGGCGCATCCGCCAGGCGCTTCAGGAGTCGCGCGCCGGCGATGGCGGCCAGATGGCCGTCCTGCTCACCGCCCACTCGCTGCCGAAGCGTGTCGCCGACCGCGAGCCGACGTACCTCGACCAGCTGCGTGACACCGCCGAGCGGGTCGCTGCGCTGTGCGCGCTCCCGGACGACGGCTGGACCTTCTGCTGGCAGTCCGCCGGCCACGAGCCGGGAGAGTGGATGAAGCCGGACTTCGCCGACGTGCTCCCGGGCCTGCGCGAGCGGGGCTTCCGCCGCGTGCTGGTGGCGCCGATCCAGTTCCTGGCCGACCACCTGGAGATCCTCTACGACATCGACATCGGCGCCCGCCAGCAGGCGACGGCCGCCGGCCTGGAGTTCAGTCGGATCGAGTCGCTCAACGTGATGCCGCAGTTCATCCGGGCCCTCGCGACGATCGCGGTCGAGGCTGGGCTCGCGCCCGCGCGCCGCTAGCATCCGCGTCCCATGCACGCCTCCGGCTACCTCGGGCTGCTGCGCGAGAACCCCGCCTTCGCGCGGCTCTACGCGGCACAGCTCATCAGCTTCGCCGGCGACTGGTTCGCCACCGTCGCGCTGCTGGGCCTGGCCCTGGAGCTCACTGGCATGGCGGGCCTGGCCGCCCTGGTGCTGGTGCTGCAGACCGGTGGCTTCGCGGCCGCCTCCCCGATCGCCGGCATCCTGGCCGACCGCATCGATCGCCGCCGGCTGCTGATCGGGGCGGACCTCGCCCGCGTGCCGGTGGCCCTCGGCTTCCTGCTGGCGCGCGACGAGGGCACGCTGTGGGTCGCATTCGCGTGCGTGGCCCTGCTGGCCGCGGGCGCGGCGGTCTTCGAGCCCACCTCGTCGGCCGCGCTCCCCAACCTGGTGGACCGGCGACGGCTGCCGGAGGCCAACGTCCTCATCGGGTCGGCGTGGGGAACGATGCTGGCGGTCGGCGCGGGACTCGGCGGCGTGGTGGCCGTGGTCCTGGGCCGCGACGTCGCGTTCATCGTCAACGCCGCGTCCTTCGCGGCATCGGCGTGGCTCATCTGGGGCATCCGCCTGCCGCTGCAGGAGGCGCGACCCGGGGACGGACAGCAGCCACGCGAGGGGGCGCTGGAGTCGCTGCGGCTGGCGCTGCGCTTCGCGCGCAGCAGCCGGCTGGTGACCTCGTTCCTGCTGTCGAAGACGACCTTCGGCGTCGGCACCGGCGTGGTGGCCCTGCTGGCCGTCTTCGGCACGTCGGTCTTCCACGGCGGGGACGCGGGCATCGGCCTGCTCTTCGCCGCGCGTGGCCTCGGCGCGCTGACCGGCCCGTTCGTCACGCGGGCGGTGGTCGGCACGGAGGACCGCGGCCTGCTGCTGGGCATCGGCGCCTCCCTGGCGATCGTCTCCGGCTCGTACGCCCTGTTCCCGCTGGCGCCGACGGTGTGGGTCGCCGCCGTGCTGGTGTTCATGGCGCACTGCGGTGGCGGCGGGCAGTGGGCACTGTCCACTCTGGGGCTGCAGCGCGCCACCCCCGACGCCATTCGCGGCCGGCTGTTCAGCCTGGACTACGGCCTCGTCACCCTCACCATCGCCGTCTCGACGCTGCTGGCCGGATCGCTGGCCGATGCGGTGGCGCCGGCCGTGGCGGTGTGGGCGATGGTCGGCCTGATCGCGGTGGCCGGGACGGGATGGATCGCCCTGTCGCGCGCCGCGTGGGCCGAGGCTGCCACGCTACCGGTGGAGCGGCCAGCGGCTGACCGGGAAGGGTAGGCTGACGGCCGTGGCGACCTCCCGACCCGCGCCGCCGGTGATCGAGCTCGCGCCGCTGCGTCCCGAGGACGAATGGCTGACCGCGGCCCTGGAAACCGACCCGGCGATGATGACTCACCTAGGCGGTCCCCTGGATCCGGCTGCGGTGCCGGCGCTCCATGCCCGCCGAATCGAGGGCATCGAGCGAGGCGACACCTGGTACTTCACGATCCGCGTCGCGGGCGACGAGCGGCCGGTCGGGACGGTCTGCCTCTGGCACGACGAGAGCCACCCCCGCGGCACCAGCGAGGCCGGATGGAGCGTCCTGCCGTCCCACCAGGGCCGTGGCATTGCCAAGGCTGCCCTGCGGGAGCTCATCCGCAGGGCCCGGGCGGACGGGCGCTGGGGCGACATCCACGCGTGGCCAAGCGTCACCAACGAGGCGTCGAATGCCCTCTGCCCGCGGAACT
>JAPSGM010000236.1 GCA_031177555.1 Chloroflexota bacterium | reverse complement strand
ACCACGCCTCTGCCGGATTGCGCCCGTCGTACTCGCCGGTCCAGCCCTGCGGGACGATGACCCCGAGCCTCATGCCGTGCCGACCTGCACGTCACGCGCCGCCCGCGGCGCCGACGGAGCCTCCGAGGCGCCGTCGCGCAGGATCATCTGCGTCCGTTCCGGCCCCACGCTGACGTGGGTGATCGGCACTTCAGCCAGGCCCTCGACCCGTTCGACGTAGGCGCGCGCCGCCGCCGGCAGCTCGTCCCATGACCGGCATGCGGTGGTGTCGGTCCGCCAGCCGGGAAGGTCCTCGTAGACGGGCTGCAGCCGCTCATAGACCGATGTCGCCGCCGGCACCGTTGCCCACTCGTCCCCGGAAACCGGGTCTCGGTAGGCGGTGCAGACCCGGATCGTGTCCAGCCCATCGAGGACGTCCAGCTTGGTGAGCGCGATGCCGCTGTACCCGGCCAGCCGGACGCTGAAGCGGACCGCCACCGCGTCGTACCAACCGCATCGGCGCGGCCGGCCGGTGGACGTGCCGTACTCGGCGCCACGCTCGCGCAGGGCGTCGCCCGCCGCGTCGGTGAGCTCGGTTGGCAGTGGCCCCGCCCCGACGGCGGTGGTGTAGGCCTTGGCCACGCCGAGGACCCGATCGATGCGCACCGCCGGCAGGCCGGCACCCAGGCTGGCCCCGCCGGGGATGGGGCTGGAGCTCGTGACGTAGGGATAGATGCCCCAGTCCAGGTCCCGCATCGTGCCCAGCTGGCCCTCGAGCAGGATGTGGGCGTTCGAGGAGAGCGCGTCGTCGACCAGCGCCTGCCCGTCCACGACGAGCGGTCGCAGGCGCTCCCCGGCGGCGAGGTACTCCGCCGAGACGCGCTCCAGGTCGAGAGCCGAGCCGATGGCATCGGCCAGCTCGTCGCCCGCTCCGCCGGCCCCGAAGTAACCCTCCACCACGCGCCGCGCGCGCCGCAGCGCCCCTTCCAGCCGGTTGCGGAAGACAGTCGGATCCACGAGCTCGACGATGCGGATTCCTCGTCTCGCTACCTTGTCCACGAAGGCCGGGCCGATCCCGCGACTGGTGGTGCCCAGCCTGGCAACCCCGCGCTCACGCTCCTCCAGCTGGTCGATCAGGATGTGGTGCGGCAGCACGACGTGGGCGCGGTCGCTGATGAACAGGTTGCCGCAGTCGAAGCCGGCCCCGGCCAGGTCGTCCAGCTCGCGAACCAGGGCCGGCGGGTTGATGACCACGCCGTTGCCGAGCAGGTTGCGGGTGGACGGATGGAAGATCCCCGACGGGATGAGGTGCAGCTTGAATTGCCCGTGCGGGTTGACGACCGTGTGGCCCGCGTTGTTGCCGCCGCCGTAGCGCACGACGAGGTCCGCGTCCCGCGCCAGGTAGTCGACGACTCGGCCCTTGCCCTCGTCACCCCACTGGGCGCCGACCACTGCGATCACGGACATGTGCGTGGGACCTCGGCTGCGCGGGAGGTCCCCCATGGTAGCGCCGCAGCGCGTCCGGGAGGCGGTGCCGGAAACCCACGAGCGCCGCGGCGGCGGCGCTCGCATCGGCTCTGGGCGACGGGCGTTCAGGCCCTGGTCGCACGCACCTTGTCGAAGCAGCTCGAGCAGTACACCGGCCGGTCGTTCCGTGGCAGGAACGGAACGAGCGCCTGCCCGCCGCACTCGGCGCACACGGCGGCGTGCATCTCGCGCTGTCCACCGCCGCCACCCCCCGAACCGATGCCGAGCGCGCGATTCTGCTTCGCCAGCGCTCGACAGCTCGGACACCGCTGCGGCTCGTTGACGAGCCCCTTCTCGGCGTAGAACTGCTGCTCTCCGGCCGAGAAGACGAAGTCCATCCCGCAATCTCGACAGCGGATGGTCTTGTCGGCGTACACCCTTCCCTTGCCTCCTGTTCGCGCGCCCGGACCGGAGTTTGGACGGTTGCTCCCCGGCGCCTGGGCTATCGAATGCATGCGGCAGGTTGGGGTGCGAGCGTGGACCGGACGTTCAGCGCCCGACTATACACGCGGCCACAAGCGCCTGTACAGGGGTCACCCGATGATCGACCGACCGGCTGCTCGCCGGGCATGCGTGCTCAGTAGGCCTGGATTTCCGCCTCGCGCTGCATGGTGTAGAAGCGCGTGTTCGACTTGCGGAACTGGAGCGGCACCTCGCCGATCGGCCCGTTGCGGTGCTTGGCAACCTTGGCCTTGACCAGCTCAACCTCGCTCTCGGAGTTCTGCTCGCCCTCGCGGTAGAGGAAGATCACGACGTCGGCATCCTGCTCGATTGAGCCTGATTCGCGCAGGTCCGAGAGTCGCGGCTCCTGGGTGCCGCGCTGCTCCACGCCGCGCGACAGCTGCGAGAGCGCGATGACCGGCACCTTGAGCTCCCGCGCCAGCTGCTTCAGTCCGCGGCTGATCTCGCTCACCTCCTGGACGCGGTTCGCCTCCTTCTGCTGGGTGGAGCCCTGCATCAGCTGCAGGTAGTCGACGATGACCAGGTCCATGCCGTGCTGCTCGGCCTCCAGCCGGCGGGCCTTGGTCCGCAGCTCCATGACGGTCAGCGCCGGCGAGTCGTCGATCCACATCGGTGCGTTGTGCATCGCGTTCATGACCTCGGCGATCTTCGACCAGTCCGTCTCGTCCACGAAGCCGGTCTGCAGCGGCCGCGGGTTGATGCCGCTCTCCGCGGAGAGGAGCCGCAGGGCCAGCTGCTCCCGGCTCATCTCCAGGCTGAAGATGCCGACCTTCCTGCCCTCGCGCACCGCGGCGTGCTGCGCGATGTTCAGCGCGAGGCTCGTCTTGCCGACACTGGGTCGCGCGGCCAGGATCACCAGGTCGGAGGGCTGGAACCCGCCGAGCAGCGTGTCGAGCTGCGAGAGGCCGGAGGGGATGCCCAGGATCTGGCCGCGGTGCTCGTGCAGGTATTCCAGCCGGTCGTAGGCCTGGCCGAGCAGCGTGGCCAGCGTCTCGAACCCGCCCACCGTGCGGCGCTGGCTGATCTCGAACAGGATCCCCTCGGCCCGGTCGATGGCGACCTCGGCGTCGTTGGCCTCCTCGTACCCGACCGCGGCGATCTTCCCGGCCGCCGCGATCAGGTTGCGCAGCACCGCCTTGCGCTCGACGATGCGGCCGTAGTGCTCGACGTGCACCGCCGTCGGCACGGCGTTCATCAGGTTGGCGAGGTATGCCGGCCCGCCGATCGCCTCCAGCCGCTCGCGTCGCGCGAGCTCGTCCCCCAGCGTGACCAGGTCGATCGGCTCGCGCTGGCCGTGCAGGCCGAGCATCGACTCGTAGATGTCGGCATGCTGCTGGCGGTAGAAGTCGACCGGGCGCAGGAACTCGGCGACCTTCATGATCGCATCGGGGTCGATGAGGATGGAGCCGAGGACGCTCTGCTCCGCCTCGACCGCCTGAGGGGCCAGCTTGTCGATGCTCATGTCGCCGGGTCACGCACGGGTTGTCGCCTGCCGTCGCGGTCTGCGCCGGCTGTCCTCACGCTAGGGCCTCACGGCCACGACCAGGGGC
>JAPSGM010000235.1 GCA_031177555.1 Chloroflexota bacterium | reverse complement strand
GGATCCGGCGGCCGACGCGGCCCTGCGCGAGCAGGGCCTCTTGCCGGATCCGGAGGTCGCGCCGCAGAGCTATCCGGATGTGCTTCGGGTCAGCGCCGGCAGCAGCGTGCAGCTGATCTACACGGTGCGCGACGTGTACACCAATCGCGTCGCCACCTTGCAGCGGGTGAACGGGACCCTCGTCGGCGCGGGCATGGCCGCCCTGGCCGTCTCGGTGCTGGTGGGCATCGTGGTCGCCCGGCGCCTCACCGGCCCACTGGCGCGCCTCCGGCGCGTATCGGGCCGCTTCGCCGGCGGCGAGCTCGACGTCCGCGCACCACAGTTCGGGATCGTGGAGGTGGACGAGCTGGGGCGGCAGTTCAACGTCATGGCCGACCGCCTGTCCGACTCGCTGCGCCTGCTGGCCGCCGACCGTGACCGGCTCCGGGAGTTCGTGGCCGACGTCTCGCACGAGCTGCGCACGCCGATCGCCGCACTGCGGACGTTCACCGAGCTGCAGCGCGACGGGCAGATGGACGACGTCCAGCGGCGCGAGTTCCTGGAGCGCTCCACGCAGCAGATCAACCGGTTGGAGTGGATGAGCACCAACCTGCTCGACCTGTCGCGCATCGATGCCGGCATCTTTCCGATGGACGTGCGGTCCGGCGACCTGCGCGAACCGGTGCGCGCCGTGGTCGAGGCGCACTCCGAGCAGGCCGGGCTGGCGGGCGTGTCGCTCGTCATCGAGGTGCCCGCCGAGCCGGTCATGCTGCGCTTCGACCGCGAGCGCATCGTGCAGCTGCTCTCCAACCTGGTGGGCAACGCGCTCAAGTTCACGCCACGCGGCGGCGAGGTGGTGGTGGACCTGGTCGAGCGTCACGACGCGGCGGTGATCGAGGTCCGCGACTCCGGCCCCGGCATCCCGGAGGCGGACCTGCCGCTCGTCTTCGACCGATTCTTCCGCGGCACGAACGTGGGCGACGCGCGCGCATCGGGCAGCGGGCTGGGCCTGGCCATCGCGCGCTCGATCGTGGAGATGCACGGCGGCTCGATCATGGCCTCCAGCGTCGTCGGACGAGGCGCCACGTTCACCGTTCGCCTGCCACGCACGAGCGGGCAAGGTCAATGAAACTTCATGCCAGCGTGGCGCTGCGCGCAACCGGGCCGGCGCAGGATTCGGGCATTCCCGCCCGCCAGCCGCAGGAAAGGGCAAGCCGGTGACCCAGGACCCGATGCATCCCAGACAGCGCCCGGACGACGCCACGCAGCCGATGGAGGTGCGACGCTACGGCCCTGCGCCCACTCACGCCGCTCCGCCGCCGTCGTGGTCGTCCGCATCGGCCTGGCCGACCCGGCCACCGGCGCCGGCACAGCCGGCACGCCGCGGGCCGGCAGGCGCGACGCTCGTCGTCGTGGCAATCGTCGCCGGCATCGTATCGGGCGGCCTGTCGGCGGCGGCGGTCACCCGCCTGATGAGCCCGGAGGGCACCGCGGTCACGGGGGACCAGACGCCGCGGGGCACGAACGTCAACAACGTCACCATCGACGAGTCGTCGGCGATCATCAACGCCGTCGACCGGGCCATGCCGGCCGTCGTGCAGATCGCGACGCAGGCCCAGGGCGGCCTGCAGACGGGGCTGGGCAGCGGCTTCATCTTCGACCCGGACGGCTGGATCCTGACCAACCGTCACGTCGTCGACGAGGCGGATCAGCTGACGGTCATCCTCAACGACACGCGCCAGCTCGAGGGCCGGGTCTACGGGGTGGACCCGCTGACCGACCTCGCCATCGTCAAGGTCGACGCCGACGAGGACCTGCCGGTGGCGACCATCGGCAGCAGCGAGGACCTGGAGCAGGGCCAGCTGGCGGTCGCCATCGGCAACCCGCTGGGGGAGTTCGAGAACACCGTGACCACCGGCGTCATCTCCGGGCTCGGCCGCCAGATCATGGCCGGCAGCGCCCAGAGCGCCAGCGCCGAGCGCCTGAGCAACCTCATCCAGACCGATGCCGCCATCAACCCGGGCAACTCCGGCGGCCCGCTGCTGGACAGCGCCGGCCAGGTGATCGGCATCAACACCGCCGTGAATCAGGAGGCGCAGGGCATCGGCTTCGCCATCCCGATCGATGTCGCCAAGCCGATCATGGAGCAGGCCCTCGCCGGCGAGGAGCTGCAGCGGCCGTGGATCGGGGTGTACTTTGTGCCGGTCACCAAGCAGCTGGCCGAGGACGAGGACCTGTCGGTGGACGAGGGCGTCCTGATCGACTCGAGCCGCGAGGACGTCCCGGCCATCTTCCCGGACAGCCCCGCCGCGGAGGCCGGGCTGCAGGCCGGGGACGTGATCGTGGCCGTGGACGGCGAGGCGGTGAACGCTGAGAACGACCTGTCCGAGCACGTCCTCAAGCGCTCGCCCGGCGACACGATCAGCCTCCGGGTGCTGCGCGGCGACGAGCCGCAGGAGATCGAGGTGACGCTGGGCGTCCTGCCCGAGCAGCGGAACTAGGCGGAGCCGCCCGCGGAGGAGCCGCCCGCAGAGGAGCCGCCCGCGGAGGAGTCGCCCCCGGAGGGGCCGCCCTGGCGCCGGACGGCCACCTCAACCGCCTCGAACGTGCCCGGCAGCGGCGCCTGGGGCTTGCGGACGCGAACCTCCACGGCTTCCAGGCGCGGCTCATCGCCGACGTGCGCCGCGAGCACGGCTGTCGCGACCTCACCGGCCAGCGCCTCGATGAGCCGGAAGGAGCGCTCCTCCACGATGCCCCGCACCAGCTCGAAGATGCCGGCGTAGTCGATCGTGTCGGCCAGCTCGTCGCTGGCTGCAGGGGCGGAGAGGTCCGCCTCCAGCTCCACGTCAACCTCGATCGGCTGCGGCTCCAGCCGCTCCTCCAGCGTGACGCCGTGGCGGCCCAGGAACCGCATGCCGCGCAGCGCGATGCGATCGCTCACCGGCGCCACCGGGCGATGCCGTCGGCCACGCGAACGGCCCGCACGACCGGCGCCACGTCGTGCACCCGCACCACGTCGGCGCCCTGCGCGATGGCGAGCGCCACGCTGGCCAGGGTCCCCTCCAACCGTTCGGCCGGAGGCGCGCCGCCCAGCAGCTCCCCGATGAAGCGCTTGCGGGACGTCCCCACCAGCATCGGCAGGCCGCCCAGCGCAGCCTTCAGCTCCCCCAGCCGATGCAGGAGCTCCACCGAGTGGTCCGGCGCCTTCCCGAAGCCGATACCGGGGTCGACCACGATCCGCTCGCGCGCCACGCCGGCGCCCAGCGCGTCGTCGACGGCGGCGCGCAGCCAGGTCACGACCTCGTCGAGGACGGAACCGGGGTAGTCGGCGCGCTCGCGGTTGTGCATCAGGACCAGGTACGCGCCGCGCTCGGCCGCCGCGGCCACGGTGGCCGGGTCCTCCCGCCCGGCCCACACGTCGTTGACCATGCCGGCCCCGGCCTCCAGCGCGGCGCGGGCCACGCTGCCGCGGGTGGTGTCGATGCTTACCATGGTCCGTGAGCCGTGCGCCTCGGCCAGCGCGCGGACGACCGGCACGGCCAG